>NZ_JBKBVU010000146.1:0-7634 GCF_046289365.1 Caldimonas sp.
CCGCCATCTGGTGCACCAGCACCCCACGCAACCCCGGCGCCGCTTGCGCCAGGCCACGGTACTGGTGGGTCTGGCATCACTGGGCCTGTGCCTGGGTCTGTGGACCTGGTCCTACGCGAACAACCGCCAGTGGGTTGCCAACGTTCGTACCGACCTCGAGCATGTCACCCGTCTGCAGACATCGTCGCCCGATCTGTCGTCACGCCTGGAAGCGCTCATGATCCTGCAGGACCGACTGACCCAGGTCCAGGCGATCCGTCGCGAGCGCCCCTGGGCCCTGTCCTTCGGCTTGCACCAGGGACGCCAGCTCGAGGACGTGCTGCGGCGGGAATACTTCCACGGTGTGCGCGAGGTCATGCTCAAGCCGGTGGCGCAAAGCATCGAGGCCTATCTGGCCGCCGTGAAGGAGAACGAAGGCCAACTGCAAGACGGCGCCGAACCAGTGACTTCGGCGACGACGCCCCCTTCGGCGGCCGCACAGGGCTCACCCTACAGCGCCGCATCTGCCACGAGCGTCACCGACGCCTACAACGCTCTCAAGACCTACCTGATGCTGGCGGACCGGCGTCGTGCGGAGCCCGGACACCTGAGCGACCAGATCACCCGCTTCTGGCGTGGCTGGCTCGAAGTCAACCGCGGTGCGATGCCTCGCGAACGCATGCTGGTGGTGGCGGAATCGCTGATCGCCTACACCACAGCCCAGGTCCACGACCCCGAGTTTCCCCAGGTCGCGAACAATCTGGCCCTGGTGGACGAAAGCCGCCGGGTGCTGCGCACTGTGGTGCGCGGCATGCCCGCCCGAGAGCGGGTTTATGCCGAGATCAAGGCCCGCGCAGCCACCCGCTTTGCGCCGATGACAGTGGCACGCGCCATTGGCGAGTCCGACCCCGACCTGCTGTCGGGCAGCCACGCCGTATCGGGAGCCTTCACCCGCCAGGCATGGCGTGAATATGTGCAAGGCGCCATCCGTGATGCCGCCCACAAGGCCCTGCAGGCTGACGACTGGGTGCTCAAAACCACCGTACAGGACGATCTCACCCTCGATGGCAGCCCCGAGCAGATCCAGAAGGCACTGACCGATGCCTACAAGTCCGAGTACATCGCCCAGTGGCACCGCTTCCTGCATGGCGTGAGTGTCCAGCCCTTCGGCAGCTTCGAGCAGGCCGTCAGCCGTATGAACCGCTTGGGTGACCCGGCAACCTCACCGCTGGGACGACTGATGGCTGTCGTGCACGAGGAGACGGCCTGGGACCGGCCTGTGACCGCCACGGATGTGACCGGCGCAAGCCGCGGCTTCGGTGCATGGTTCCGCCAGGTGGTGTTGCGTCAAGCACCGCCCCAGGTGAATGTGCAAGTGCGCACCGACGACCCGGCCAGCGCCCAGCGGACCCTCACGGGGCAGGTGAGTCAGGAGTTTGCGGGCGTGAGCCGCCTGCTGAGCGCGCGCGACGACGGTGGCAGTCTCATGGGGGCCTACCTGGACGGCCTGTCCCGTCTGCGCACCCGCTTCAACCGCATCCACACCCAGGGCGAAGCCGGTCCGGGCAGCGTGCAGCTCCTGCAGCAGACGCTCGAAGGGCAGTCCGAGATCGCCGAGCTGCTCAAGCTCGTCGACGAGCAGATGCTCAACGGCCTGAGCGACAGTGCGCGCGCCAGTCTGCGCCCCTTGCTCGTGCGGCCCCTGATGCAGGCCTATGAAGCGCTCATCCCGGGTGCAGAGGAAGAGATCAACCGCATCTGGCTCGCCCAGGTGCACGGCCCTTACGAATCCACACTGGCAGACCGCTACCCGTTCAAGCCCGACGCCCGTGTCGAAGCCTCGGCTGCGGACATCGCCAAGATCTTCGGCCCCGAGGGGGCGATCGCTCGGTTCGCGGACAAGGCCCTCGGCCCGCTGGTGATCCGGCGCGGGGACAGCCTGGCACCGCGCACCTGGGCCGACCTGTCCATCCGGCTCCATCCTGAATTCACGGCCCGCTTTGCCACCTGGGTGGCGCCGCTCGGGGGCCATGCCACGGCCCCGGCCGGCACAGAGCAGACGCTGTTTCAGATCCTGCCCCAGCCCGCCCCGGGGCTGACCGAGTACAGCCTGGAAATCGACGGCCAGGTGATGCGCTACCGCAATGCCGCAGCCGCCTGGTCGCATTTCGTCTGGCCCGGCCCTCAGCCCACGCTCGGCGTGCGCCTGCACGGGGTGAGTTTCGACGGTCGCAGCATTGACTTCGTGCACGAGCCCGGCCGCTTCGGTCTGGAGCGCATGATCCACAGTGCCCAGCGCCGCCGCATCGATGCCCAAACCCATGAACTGCGATGGTCTGCTGGCGGGCACGCCGTGGCCATACACCTGCGCATCATCGCCATGCCCGGATCTTCCGGCGAGTCGTCCACCGGGCACGCAGGACTGGGCGGCGCCCCGTTGCCCCGCACGGTGGCCGGCGCCCCTTCCGTACGCCCCGCCTCCACTGTCTCTGCGGGAGGGTCTCGATGAGCCTGTCCGCCTCCATCGCGAAGCTGGTGTGCTTCGGCAAGCTCCCCTCCCACGGCGATTTCGTGCGCAACGGCACAGCCAGCACGTCGCTCGTCCAGACCCTGGATCGCTGGATGTCACGCACGTTGGAACTGCTGGCGCAGGACCCCTGCTGGAAGCAGGTCTATGACGAAGCGCCGGCCACCCAGTTCGCATTTCTGGGCCCACGCAGTCCCGTCGGACTGGCCGGCCACCTCGTCCCCAGCCAGGACGCCTCAGGCCGCCGCTATCCCTTCATCGCTGCGGCGTCCTTCGGTGTGCCTGAGCCCGCCGGCTTCCTGGGACTGAGCCCCCTGGGGCTGTCACGCCTGTGGCCCCAGATGGAACACACGGCACAGCTCGCACTGGCCTGCGAGAATGCTGCCCAAACCCAGGACGTGCTGGCGCGCGCCGAGCAGCAGCTCGAGGGCTTGGTGCCCCCCGGTGCGACGCATTTCCGGGACTTCCTACAGACCCAGACGCTGGGAGCACTGGAGTCCCTGCTCGAGGAGGCCGGCCAGGCCCTGCCCTTGCGCCAAACGCTGCTGGCCCTGGGCCTGCTGCTGCGGCCGCTGCTGGGCCAGCCGACGCCGAGGCTCGAACGGGGCCTGCAACTGCCCTTGCCCAACGACCCGCTGTACCGTCCCTTCGTGGCTTCGTTCTGGCTCGACCTGGTGGCCGGATTCCTGCGGCGCAGCGGCCTGGAGTTGGGCATCTTCACCACGCGCCATCGAGGCCGCGGACTGCTGGTCATCGGATTCAACGGGGCCTGCCCGCGCAGCCTGCGCTCCGTGCTGGCCCCGCAGGCAAGCCCCCAGGACAACATCGAGTTCTCATCCCCGTCCTGGGTAGAGCGCTTCGTCGAGACTGACTACGCAGTCAAAAAACTGTCGAGCTATCTGCGCAATCCCACGCTTTCGCTGGCCCAGGCCAGCCAGACCTTCCGCGAGGCCTTCCTGGGCCTGTGAGGAGACGCCGATGATGCCCTTCCGCCCCCGCTTTGCCCTCCCGCAAAGCCTGCACACCCGCCATCGACGCCCTGGGTGGCTCCACGCCCTGACGGCCGCGCTGCTGCTCGGCAGTGGCCTTGCCGCGGCCGGCGGCCGCAACGAGCCCACTCCCGACCAGGTGCTCGTGACCGGCACCGTCCCGGACGAGGCCACGCGTGCGCTCGTCCTGCAACGGCTGCACGAGCTGTACGGCGCGCACCGCGTCGTCGATCAGATTGCCATCGGCAGCGTGGTCGCCCCGCCGCAGTGGTCCCAGCACGTGCAGAACATCCTGGGCCCGGAGATCCGTCAGGTGAGCCGAGGCCAACTCACGGTGCGCGGCACGCAGGTCGACCTGCAAGGCGAGGTGCCCAACGAGGCCCAGCGCCAGCAGGTGGTCAGCGCCGTGGCCACGCGGCTGAACCCGACCTACACCGTGCGCAGCGCCCTGCGCGTAGGCACGGGGGAACAGACCCTGCTCGACCATGCGCTGGCCAACCGCATCGTCGAGTTCGAACCCGGCAGCTCCGTGCTCACGCCCGCGGGACGGGCGGTGCTCGATCAGATGCTGCCGACCCTGATGCGCCTGTCGGCCCGGCGCATCGAGATCATCGGCCACACCGATGCCCTCGGAGCCCCGGATGCCAACCTGGCCCTGTCGCTGGCCCGGGCCGACGCCGTTCGCAGCTACCTCCAGGCCCGGGGCATCGAGGCCCAGCGCCTGGCCATCTCCGGCATGGGTTCTGCGCGCCCGGTGGCCAGCAACGAGACCCCCGAGGGGCGGGCCCGCAACCGTCGCATCGAGTTCCGGATCAGCCAGTAGCCGTCGCGCGCAACGCTCACGCCGGCGCCTGCGCCGCGGCGGCCAGCCGCTCGGCGCAGGCTTGCGCCACGGCGCCGTCGCGGGCTTCCACCATCACGCGCAGCAAAGGTTCGGTGCCCGATGCCCGAATCAAGATGCGGCCGGCCTCGCCCAGTTCCCGGGTCACGGCGGCCTGCTCGGAAGCCAGGCGATCATTGCGCCGCCAGTCCTGGCCGGGCTGCAGGCGGACGTTGATCAGGGTCTGGGGAAACAGCGTCACATCGGCCAGCAGCTCAGCCACCCCCAGGCCCGAACGCATCGTCGCCTGCAGCACCTGCAACGCACTCACCATGCCGTCACCCGTGGTGTGCCGGTCCAGCGCCAGCAGGTGGCCCGAGCCCTCGCCGCCAAGCAGCCAGCCCCGCGCCACCAGTTCCTCCAGGACGTAACGGTCGCCAACCTTGGCTCGCACCAGCGGCACGCCGCGCCGCGCCAGGGCCTGCTCCACCCCAAGATTGGTCATCAGTGTGCCGACCACGCCGGGAACGGCCTGCCCCAGGCGTAGCCGGTCGGCAACCATCACGTACAGCAGCTCGTCGCCGTTGTAGAGCCGCCCATTGCCATCCACCAGCAGCAGTCGGTCGGCATCCCCATCGAGCGCCACGCCGTAATGCGCGCCATGCTGGCGCACCGCATCGACCAGGGCCTGCGGTGCGGTGGCCCCAAACCCGGCATTGATGTTGTAGCCGTCGGGACTGCATCCGATCGCCACGACGTCGGCCCCCAGCTCGTGCAGCACGGCGGGGGCGACTTGGTAGGCCGCACCATGGGCAGCGTCGACCACGATCCGCAGGCCCTTGAGCGACAGCTCGGCACTGAAGGTGGCCTTGCAGAACTCGATGTAGCGCCCCTGGGCATCGTCGAGACGCCGTGCCTTGCCCAGCGAAGCGGAATCCACCCACTGTGGCGGCTCCTCGAGCTGGGCCTCGACAGCCAGTTCCCATTCGTCCGGCAGCTTCTCGCCCTGGGCTGAAAAGAATTTGATGCCGTTGTCACCATAGGGATTGTGCGAGGCGCTGATGACCACCCCGAGGTCCAGCCGCAGGGCCCGGGTCAGGTAGGCCACCCCCGGCGTGGGCAACGGGCCGCTGAGCAGCACATCTACGCCGGCCGACGAGAAGCCTGCCTCCAACGCCGACTCCAGCATGTAGCCCGAGATACGCGTGTCCTTGCCGATCAGCACCGTGGGTCGGCCCGCGCCCTGGTGGGCGCGCCGCAGCACGCGTCCCACCGCATGGCCCAGCCGCAGGACGAAGTCCGGCGTGATGGGAAAGCTGCCGACCGCGCCACGGATGCCGTCGGTCCCGAAATACTGTCGTTGACTCATCTGTCTGTCGTTTCTTTCGATCGAGTGGACCAGGGTCCGGTGCGCACCACGACAGCGCCAATGATGCGTTCATTCTGGGTCAGGTCAGGCCTGCCAGGACGGCAGTCCGGCATGGGCCCAGACCTTCAGCGCATCGACGGTCGCAGCCACGTCGTGCACGCGCACGATGCGGGCGCCGCGCTCCACGGCAGCCAGGGCCGCAGCCACACTGGCTGCCAGGCGATCGGCCACATCCCGCCCGGTGACCGCACCGAGCGAGGACTTGCGGGACCACCCCGCCAGCAGCGGATAACCCGGCGCGAGCAGCTCCGGCTGTCGCCGCAGCAGTTCGAAATTGTGCTCGACCGACTTGCCGAACCCGTAGCCGGGATCAAGGACGATGCGCGCTGCCGCGACACCGCGTTCCCGCAAAGCCTGCGCCCTCTCCTCCAGGAAGCAGCGCACCTCGGCCGCCACATCCTCATAGTGCGGTGCCGCCTGCATGGATTTGGGTTCGCCTTGCATGTGCATCAGGCACACCCCGCAGCGAGGATGCGCCGCGATGGCCTCTGCCGCCGCGGGGCTGCGCAGTGCGAAGATGTCGTTCACGATGTCCGCCCCTACATCCAGGGCCATGCGCATCACCTCGGGCTTGTAGGTATCGACCGAGATGGGGACCCCCAGGCGCACGGCCTCGCGCAGCACGGGCCGCACGCGGTCCAGTTCCTCCTGCAGCGGCAGAGCCTGGGCGCCCGGACGGCTCGACTCGCCGCCCAGGTCGAGGATGTCTGCCCCCTCGCGCAGCAACCGCTCGCAATGGGCCAGTGCCGACCGGGTGTCGGCATGCCGGCCACCATCGGAAAAGGAGTCGGGCGTGATGTTGACGATCCCCATCACGCGGGGACGGCTCAGGTCGATGTCGTAGCGCGACGTTTGCCAGTAGTGCATGGGGTTCGGAAAGTGACAACGGGGCCGAAGCCCCGTTGGGTGTGGCTGCCGGACGCGACGGATTCGCCGTCAGGCCGCGGCCGGCGCCTGGTCGGTGTTGACCGGCGGTGTCGGTCCGCCGCTGCCTTTGCCGCCGCTGCTGGGCGTCCAGTCCTTCGGCGGGCGCGGCGGCTTGCCCGCCATGATGTCGTCGATCTGTTCGGCGTCGATGGTCTCCCACTCCAGCAGGGCCTTGGCCATCGCATGCATCTTGTCCTTGTTCTCCTCGATCAGCCGGCGGGCAATGGCGTACTGCTCGTCGATGATCTTGCGGATCTCCTTGTCGACCTTTTGCATGGTCTCTTCGGAGACGTTCACCTGTTTGGTGATCGAGCGACCCAGGAAAACCTCGCCCTCGTTCTCGGCGTAGACCATCGGGCCCAGCTCGTCGGTCATCCCATAGCGGGTGACCATGTCGCGGGCGATCTGCGTGGCCCGTTCGAAGTCGTTGCTGGCGCCGGTGGTCATCTGGTTCATGAAGACCTCCTCGGCAATGCGCCCGCCGAACAGCACCGCGATGGTGTTGAGCATACGCTCCTTGTCCATGCTGTAGCGGTCACCCTCGGGCAGTTGCATCGTCACGCCCAGCGCGCGACCACGCGGGATGATCGTGACCTTGTGGACCGGGTCGGTCTTGGGCAGCAGCCGCGCCACCAGGGCATGGCCGGCTTCGTGGTAGGCCGTGTTGCGGCGCTCTTCCTCGGGCATGACCATGGACTTGCGCTCGGGACCCATCAGGATCTTGTCCTTGGCCTTTTCAAAGTCCTGCATCTCGACCACACGGGCATTGCGGCGCGCGGCGAACAGGGCAGCCTCGTTCACGAGGTTGGCCAAGTCGGCCCCGGAGAAGCCGGGCGTGCCACGGGCCAGGATGTCGGGCTTGACATCCGTGCCAATGGGCACCTTGCGCATGTGCACGTTGAGGATCTGCTCGCGGCCGCGCACGTCCGGCAGGGTCACATAGACCTGGCGGTCGAAACGGCC
>NZ_JBKBVU010000147.1:0-7611 GCF_046289365.1 Caldimonas sp.
GGGGAGCTGCGCACGGT
Organism: Caldimonas sp.; assembly: GCF_046289365.1. Taxonomy (NCBI): domain Bacteria; kingdom Pseudomonadati; phylum Pseudomonadota; class Betaproteobacteria; order Burkholderiales; family Sphaerotilaceae; genus Caldimonas; species Caldimonas sp. The sequence continues at coordinate 18 of NZ_JBKBVU010000147.1, forward strand.
GGCGGCCACCACCTGGAGTGAATACAAGAAGTACTTCGAGAAAGACGCGGCCCTGGCGCGACGTTTCCAGGTGGTCAAGGTCGAAGAACCGTCCGAGGCCGTGGCCACGGACATGCTGCGTGCGATGGTTCCGTTGATGGAGCGCCATTTTGGCGTGCGCATCTGCGACCAGGCCGTCGCCGAGGCTGTGCGTCTGTCCCATCGCTACATCACCGCGCGGCAGTTGCCCGACAAGGCCGTGGGGGTGCTGGACACGGCCTGCGCCCGCGTGGCCCTGGGGCGCAACGCCACCCCGGCAGTGATCGAGGAGGCCCGTCGCCGACTCGAGGCCCTTGAAGCCGAGCGTCGGGCCCTGCATAAAGAGGCGGCCCAAGGTGTGGATCATCGCGCCCGTCTGGCCGAGATCGAAACCCAAACTAGGGCCGTCCAAGTCTGCCTGGACGCCGACCTGTCCCGCTGGGAGCAGGAGAAGACGCTGGCCGCCGAGATCGATGAGCTGAGCGCACGTCTGGAGCCGAAGGGTGGTGAAGGTCTGCCCCCTCATCCGGCGGGCGAGGCCTCCACCGAACCCCAAGCGGTCCCCGCCAAACCGCGCAAAAAGGGCGAACCCCTGCACTTGACCCCCTGGCAAGCTGCGCTTCAGGCCAAGTTGGCCGAACTGGCGGCCATCCAGGGTGAAGCTCCCCTGGTGCCGGTGCATGTCGATGCCCAGGTCGTCGCCCGTGTCGTGTCGGACTGGACGGGCATTCCCTTGGGAAGGATGGTCAAGGACGACATCCAGGCCGTGCTGCAACTGCAAGAAGCCTTGCAGGCGCGCGTCATCGGCCAGCCGCATGCCCTGGCTGCCGTGGCTCAGCGTGTGCGTACCGCCAGGGCCGGTCTGGAGGATCCGAACAAGCCCCAGGGGGTTTTCCTCTTCGTGGGCCCCAGCGGTGTGGGCAAGACCGAGACCGCACTGGCGTTGGCCGAAACCCTCTACGGTGGAGAGCGCAGCCTCATCACCATCAACATGAGCGAGTACCAGGAGGCCCACAGCGTCTCGGGCCTGAAGGGATCACCGCCGGGTTACGTGGGCTACGGAGAGGGCGGGGTACTCACCGAGGCGGTGCGCCGCAGGCCCTACAGCGTGGTGCTGCTCGATGAGGTGGAGAAGGCCCATCCCGATGTGCTGGAGCTGTTCTTCCAGGTCTTTGACAAAGGCGTGATGGAGGATGCCGAAGGCCGGGAAATCGACTTCCGCAACACCCTCATCATCCTCACGTCCAACGTGGGCTCGTCAACCCTGATGCAGGCTTGCCTGAACAAGGACGAAGACGACAAGCCCAGCCCCGAGTCGCTGGAGGACATGCTCAAACCACAACTGTACAAGGCCTTCAAGCCCGCCTTTCTGGGGCGACTGAAGGTCGTGCCGTTCTACCCGCTGTCCGACGACGTGCTCGAGCGTGTCATCCGTCTCAAGCTCGATCGCATCGGTGAACGCTTCAGAGCCCGACATGGCGCCAGCTTCGAGTATGGCGACGACCTGGTCGAGGCCGTGCTGGCTCGGTGCACCGAAGTCGATACCGGCGCCCGCAAGGTCGATCACCTGCTTGGAGGCAGCCTGCTGCCAGAACTGGCCCAGATGGTGCTTGCCCGCATGGCCGAGGGGCAGCTCGTCGGTCGCATCAGGGCCACCGTGGGCAAGGACGGCCAGTTCAGATACCGCATGAGCTGAAAGGTGTCTCTCAAGCGAACGGAGCCCAACGATGACCCCTCTTTCCGACCTGGCCCAGGTCGTTCGTGCTGCGCTGGCGGGTTTTGACCAACACGAGCGCTTGCTGAGGCTGCACACGCCGCTGGGTCCGCAGGTGCTGCTGGCCGAGCAGGCAGTGATCACCGAGAGCATCGGGCCGTGCGAAGGCGTGGTGGGTTTTCGCATCGAGATGACGGCCCTGAGCGTCAGTGCCCACTTGGAGCTGGACGCACTCATGGGCCGGGCGGTGCGGCTGGATCTGCTCACCGCGGCCAGCCGCAGCCGGCTGCGCTCCTTCCATGGACATGTCACCCACGCCAGCGTGCTGGGCTCGGACGGTGGTTTTGCACGCTATGCACTGGTCATCGAACCCTGGCTGAGCCTGCTGGCCCACCGGGTGGACAGCCGCTGCTTCCAAGGCATGAGCGTGCCTGGCATCGTCGAACAAGTGTTCGCCCATTACCAGCAGCGGGGCGCGCTCATGCCCGCGTGGCGCTGGGCCCTGGCCGACCCACAGAGCTACCCTGAGCGCTCCCTGTGCATCCAGTACCAAGAAAGCGATCTTGCCTTCATCTCGCGGCTGCTGCGCGAAGAAGGGCTGTTCTGGTGGTTTGAGCACGAGGCTCAAGCCGACGACACGCTGGGCCGGCACACCCTGGTCATGGCCGATCACAACGGCGCCCTCAGCCCGGTGCAGCCTGAGCGCGTGCGCTACACCCAGACGCTGGCCAGCGTCAGCGAAGACGGCCTGCACCACTGGATGCCGATGCGGCGCAGCCACGTCGCGCAGGTAGGGCTGGCCAGTTGGGATTACCGCAGCGTGGGCCTGCGCCCCGTCCATGCACAGGCCAACGACGCCTGCGCCAGCGCTCACACCGGCTGGATCGACGTGCCCGGGGTGTACGCCTACGAAGACAGCGCCCAAGGCGAGCGGCTGGCGCGCCGCTGGCTCGACGCCCTGAGCTCGCGGGCGCATCGGGTGCAAGGACACAGCCGCGCCCGCCACCTGCACGCAGGCGGACACTTCGTCCTGGACGGCGCCCCATGGCAGCCCCCCGGGGCCGATCCCGCCCAGCGCTACGCCGTGCTGCGCGTGGTGCACCGGGTGCGCAACAACCTCGCGGCCGATGCACAAGCTGCCCTCGAGCGCGCATCTGCTGCGCCCGAGGCACCGCATTACGACAACGACATCATGGCCTTGCCGCTGAGCCAGCCGGTGCGCGCGGCCGTGCTCGACGACATCGAAGGCCAGGTGTTGCTGCAGCCGCGTCCCACGGTGGTGGGGGCGCAAACCGCGGTGGTCGTCGCCCCGGCGCAGGCGCCGGTGTACACCGACCGGGACCACCGCATCAAGATCCAGTTCCACTGGCAGCGTGGCAGCCGCTCCAGCCACCGGCTCGACAGCGACGACGGCCGAGACGACGCCCCGGCCAATGAAGCCAGCGGCACCTGGGTGCGCGTGGCCGAGTCCTGGGCGGGCGACGACTGGGGCACGAACTTCGTGCCGCGCACCGGCCAGGAAGTGGTCGTGCAGTTCCTGGACGGCGACATCGACCGGCCCGTTGTCGTGGGCGCCGTCTACAACGGCAGCGGGCATCCGGATGCCCAGGGCAACCAGGTGGGCGCCGGGGCGGCTGGAGCCACCGGCAACGCGCCGGCGTGGTTTGCCGGCGGCCAGGGCGCCGCAGGCCCTGGGCCCCAGGCGCTGCACGAAGGCCACCGGCACGCAGCCGTGCTGTCGGGCTACAAAAGCCAGGAGCTCCCCCACAGCCAAGACGGCGCCGGCGGCTACAACCAGCTCGTCTTCGACGACACCCCCGGCCAGGCCCGCATCGAACTGAGCAGCACCCAGGCGCACAGCCAGCTCCAACTGGGCCACCTGCTGCACCAGCGCGACAACCAACGGCTGCACCCGCGCGGCCACGGTGCCGAGCTGCGCACCCAGGCCTGGGGGGCCGTGCGCGCCGGCTGCGGCCTGCTGCTGAGCGCCTACGCCCAAAGCGGCGGCTCCACCCAAGCCGGCCAGCAGCTCCAGGCCCATCAGGCACACACCCAACTCAGCCAAGGCCTGCAACGCCAGCACGCCCTGGCCCACAGCGCGCGTCAACACCAGGCGCACACCGACACACAACCGCAGCCCCAGCAGCTGATCAACCACGAGGCCTGGCAAGCCACGCTGCAAGAGCTGCAAGCCACCGCCAGCCACGGGGCGGCCAGTGGCACGCCCATCGGCGGCGGGCAAGGCACGGTGCAGGCATGGTCCCGCCCGCACCTGCTGGCGTGCGCGCCGGCGGGGCTGGTGTTCACCACCCCGGCACACCACTTGGTGGCCGCCGGGCGCAGCGTGAGCGTGACGGCCGGGCAAGACCTGTCGCACACGGCCTGGGGCGGCCACCGCGTCATGGCCGCCCAAGGCATCGTGGGCTACACCGCGGGACGCGCGGCGGGGGCCCAGGCGGCGGCCCATACCGGCATCAGGCTGCACGCGGCCAGCGGGCCGGTGCAAAGCCGCAGCGCCAGCGCGGCCACCCACATCGCCGCGCGCGGGCGCATCGACGTGGCCAGCACGCACGCGCACATCCACATGCAGGCCCCCCGGCACCTGCTGCTGGTAGGCGCCGGCTCGGCCCTGAGGATCGAAGGCGGCCACATCACCCTGAGCACCCCGGGGCGAGCGCAGTTCAGGGCCAGTGTGCGCAGTTTGGAGGGGCCAGGGGATGCCTCCGTGCCTGGTATTGAAATGGCAGCCGTGGCCCCGCTGAACCTGCCGCCCCAGCCTTTACAGGTGACTTTGGTCGATCCTGATGGCGGCAGCCCTGCAAACGAGGCGATCAAGCTGCGGGCTGCTGATGGGACAGAGCATCACCTGAATGCAGCAGGTGGCTCAGCAGTCATTCCAAGCTTCAAGCCAGGCCTGGCCAAGTTGACCCAGACCGCACGACACGACTGAGAACCACAGAACATCGAGCATCATGTCATCCATCCTCCAAGCGGCACAGGCGGACCAGCATCCGGCGCCCCCGAAGCCCCTGGCGGCAGATACTCAGCAGGTGTGCATCGACCTTCCTGGTGAAGAGATCCGTTGCTACATCTATAAGCCCAAGCTGGAAATCATGTTGCGCAAGCATCGTGATGTGATTTTTGATATCCGGCTTTTCAAGGGCATGACCTACACCGTCGAAGCCGACCAGAGTGATTTCTACAACGCGCGAGACAAGAAGATCGTCCTGCGACAAAAGCAGCAAAAGGTCACGTTCCAAGATGGTGAGCGTCTGCACCTGTGGATAGGTCGCAATTTCAAAGGCAGCCTGATCCTCAAGGCCCACGGCAAAGTGCTCGGGCGGTACGTGCCGAACGAACTGGACCCGCGACGGTACGCAGATGAGCCGGCCGAAAAGCCCGCGCCGCTGCTGGTCGTGATGCATGCCGAACCCAGCACCAAGGCCACGTTGCCGGGGCTGGCCCCAACAGTGCCCCAAGGGCCGCTGGGCACAGGTACCGAGTGGACGCCATCGTTTGAGCCCCTGCAGTTCAGCCAGGAGGTACGCGAGCGCACGCAGAGCATTCATGTGGTGGAGGTGCGCCCAGGCGGGCTGGAAGTTCCCCAAGCGATTGCCGACTTCTTCAAGTACGGCGGCGAGCAGACCGCCATCGACACTTCGGGCATCCTGACTCGCAACTGGCTGCTATCGCAGATCGTCGGGGGGGCCACATATATGAATCAAAACCAGGCCTGGATCAAGGAACTGTGGAAGGAGAAGTTCTACCTCCAGAGGGTCATCCACCAGTCGGGGCCCAAGTGGTACATCGTCTTCAAGGGCAATCCGGGCTTGCGCCAGTTCCTCACCGCATCGCGGTACGGCGCCGAGCACGCCAAGGTGATTGCGATCAGCGCGGGCGCGGGATCGGTGGCCGGCATGCGTCACGCATCGTGGGGTGCGGCCAAGGGCGCGTTCCAGGGAGGCGGCCTGCTGGCTCTGATTTTCACGATCACCCTGAGCACGGCGGAATGGTTGGCCGACTACGAGCAACGCGACCCACAGACTGGCAAGCCCAAGCGGGATGTTTTTGATCTGTGTTTCAAGGTTGGGGTTGATGTGGGGAAGGCTGTTGTAGGCGCCGCAATGGGTGCGGCGTTTGTTGGCTTTTCGGTTTGGTTCGCCACCTCAGTTGCGGCCGCTCTAGGAAGTACCCTGTTTGTATCTGGTGCAGTTCTTGTGATAGGCACTATCGCGGCTTCTGTTGTGATCGGAGGGCTGCTTGACTTGGCGGACAAGGAGACCGGGTTTACGGAGTCCTTGAGGAAGCGAATGCTGACCAGTGCTCAGTCCCTTGAAGGGGTGCTTCCCAAAGATTACGGAGGCTACGGCAAATCAGTGGAGGCGGCTTTAGTTCACGGTGGAGGTCCGTGATGACGGCAGTATCGAACCCGCGCGCGGGCATGCGGGCCGCCGCATGGCTTTGGATGCTCTCTAGTTTGTTACCGGCTGGGGTTTTGCTGCTTGCCAGCAGTGAATGGGGAGCACTCGCCGTTATGCCGTCCGATGCACTCATTTTTGGAGGGGGGCTGGCTCTTGCGTGTCTGATTGCCAGCTTCTTTGCGCCAGCGAGCCTGGATAGGCTCCTTATTAGCCGCATCCTGATGGGTATTGGGCTTAGCCCATTGTTGTTCATGACCGCAGGCGCTGGGTTTGCGTTCTTGCTGGCCCCGGATATATCGCTTCAGAGTAAATCACTGATTCTCGCGATTTTTTTCGGAGCGGCAGTACTTTGGTGCGCCACGGCCATGTCTTCGCTCAAGCGGCGTGTTGAGGAGATGCGCTTTTTCGAACGGGAGTTCGTGATTCATGCGACAAAGATTGTCCTGCGCCACCCTGTAAAAACAGACTTGGATGCGCCGCGCGTTCGTGACACGACCCTGGCAAGCAAGATTTGTCACCGGATCGGCCCCTACCTTCTGATGGGCATTCCGATGGCCTATCCGATGCAACGCCTATTGGTCGACACGAGTGGTATGTCAGCGGTGCTACTTCTTGTCGCAGTCCTAACGTTGCCTTTGACAATCTATATGCTTGGCCGCTTGGCTTGCGGAGCTTACCTTTGGATCTACAAGGTCTGGCAACTGGAACGGGAGCACGGCAAGCCGGTCGTCTTCGATGTAGGGGAGTAATGAGGGGGCGGTTTCGGGCGGAGTCGCTGGTGCGATCGTGGGCATGACTGGCAGTGGAGTGGCTTTTCTGAGCATTCCTGTGTTGCAGTTGCTGCGCGCCGGCTACATGCACCTGGGGCTGAGGGCGGCCACGGGGCTGGGCTTGAGCTTGACGGGCTGGGGCCTGATCCTGGTGGGGCTGAGCCTGGTCGGTGAGGTGCTGGCGGTGGTGCTGACTCCCAGTGAGCAGCAGGCGTTTTTGAGGCGCACGTACTTCGGGATCGGGCCCAACAAGTTCAAGACGCTGGAGGAGGAACTGCAAGCCCTGGAAGCGCTGGGCCGCCAGAGCGGCGTGCCCGAAGCGCCCGGGGTGCAGCCGGCATCGATCCCCGCGGGAGGACCTCGGCCATGAGCGCGGGCGAACGCCGGGTGGTGCTGGAGCCGCTGTACGGGCACGGCCAGCATGTGATGCCCATCTACGCGGCCGGCGAGCGGGTGGCTCTGAGCAGCGCCAGCGTGGACGACGTCAAAAAGCGTGGGGGCAAGAGGCTACGCCCGGCCCTGGGGGTGTACGACAAGAAGCAAAAGGCGGCCGAGCGGCCCCAGGCCTACGGCTGGATCAAGGCGATCTATGCCGATGCGATCGAGTTCACCGCGATGCGCCAGGAGCTGGAGGGCATGCCCATGATCCAGGCGGCCATCGGGTTGATGGT
>NZ_JBKBVU010000148.1:0-7608 GCF_046289365.1 Caldimonas sp.
GCAGCTGCATCCCACCGGTGTGTGGCACCGCGTGCACCACCCCGATCGCGGCCGGCGTTGGCTGCGCACCCGCACCCGCAGCCGGCGCCGCGCCGATGGAAGTATCTGCGTCTACGGCATCAGCACCGACGTCACCGTCGAGCACGAGCGCGAGGCAGAGCTGCAGCGCGCACGCGACCAGGCCGAGGCGGCCAGCCTGGCCAAGAGCCAGTTCATGGCCAACATGAGCCATGAGATCCGCACGCCGATGAACGGCATCCTCGGCATGACCGAGCTGCTGCTGGGCACCGCGCTGACGGACACGCAGCGCCGCTTCGCGCAGGCGGTCTACCGCTCAGGCGAAAACCTGCTGGAGATCATCAACGACATCCTCGACTTCTCGCGCATCGAGGCCGGCAAGATGGAGCTGGCCGGCACCGACTTCGTGCTGCGCTCGGTGGTGGAGGACACCTTGGAGCTGCTGGCCCCGCGCGCCCACGAGAAGCGCCTGGAGCTCAGCTTCCGCGAGGCCGCGGGGGTGCCACCCCTGGTCCACGGCGACCCTCTGCGGCTGCGTCAGGTGCTCACCAACCTGGTGGCCAACGCGATCAAATTCACCGAGTCCGGCGAGGTCGTGGTCGACCTGCTGAGCCACGAGACACCGGGCGGCGCTTCGGACGGGGCGGCCGATGAGCGCAGGGTGGAACTGGAATTCATCGTCCGCGACACCGGCATCGGCATCGAGCCCGAGGTGCTGCCGCGCCTGTTCAGCCCGTTCACGCAAGCCAACAGCAGCACCACCAAGCGCTATGGTGGCACCGGGCTGGGCCTGGCGATCTCCCGCCAGCTTGTCGAGCTGATGGGCGGTCGCATCGACGTGCACAGCCAGCCGGGCCGGGGCTCCACATTCAGCTTCCGCGTGCCCGTCAGTGTCTCGCCCTTCTCGAACGCCGCGGCCGAGCTCGACGCGCTGGACATGCCCGCGCTGCGCGTGCTGGTCGTCGAGGACCACGAGACGAACCGTGCCGTGCTCGAGAACATGCTGGGCGCCTGGGGCCTGCAGGTGGGCGTTGCGGTGGACGGCCTGGCGGCCCTCGACCTCGTCGAGCGCGAGCACCGCGCCGGCCGACGCTTCGACCTGGCGCTGGTGGACATGCAGATGCCTCGTCTCAACGGTGTGCAGTTCGCACGCCGCTTGCGTCAGCATCCGGCCGGCACGACCACCAAGCTCATCTTGCTGTCATCGGTGTCCTCGCCGGACGATGTGCGGGTAGCGCACGAGGCGGGCTTCCAGCGCTTCCTGACCAAGCCGGTGCGCAAGGCCGAGCTGCGCCAGGCCATCCTGGGCGTGTCAGCCACGCCGGCCCGCTCCAGCGCGCCCGAGCCCCGCTTCCCGCACCGCGTGCTCGTCGTCGAGGACAACCCCGTCAACCAGGAGGTCATCCAGCAGATGCTGCGCCGCCTGGGCTGCCAGGTCCAGGTGGCGGCCTCGGGGCTGGAAGGCTTGCATGCCTTGTGCGAACATCGCTTCGACCTCGTGCTCATGGACATCCAGATGCCCGGCATGGACGGCGTGGACACCCTGCAATGGTTCCGGAAGGGCCCTGGTGGGCGATTCGCGTTCCTCACGCCGCCGCAGACCCCGGTGGTGGCCGTCACGGCCAATGCGCTGGGGGGCGACGAGGAGCGTTTCCTGGACCAAGGCTTCAACGACTACCTCTCCAAACCCTTCCGTCAGAATCAGCTCCTGGCCGTGCTGGCGCGCTGGCTGCCCGAGGCCGAGCCGCTGGCCGGCATTGCACCCGACGCCCCGCCCCCGCCTTCTTCTGCCCCTGCTGCGGAGACCGCCATGCGCAACCCGGATCCCGACGTCTTCGACCCCCAGGCCGTGCAGCGCCTGCGCGAGCTCGATCCCAAGGGAGACAACCAGCTTCTGGACCGGCTGTTCCGCACCTTCGAGGCCTCGCTGCAGCGCCTCATCCCCCAAATGGTGGAAGCGCACGAAGTGCAGGATCTGGCGACAATCCGGCTGACGGCCCACACGCTGAAATCCTCGTGCGCCAGCGTGGGGGCCCTGAAGCTGTCGGCCCAATGCGCCGAGATCGAGGCAGTGATCCGTGGCGGCGGCGCAGAACCGCTGGACGAGCGGATGGCCGCCGTGCGTGAGGAATCCGACCGTGTGCTCGCCAGCCTGAACGCCTATTTGCGCGACGCCTGAACCGCACCATGAGCTATTCGCCGTTCGCCGACGACATCGACCTGGAGCAACCCAAGGTGCTCCTGGTCGACGACGACGAGGTCAACCTCCTGCTGACCTCGATCGCCCTGCGCGAGCGCGGTTTTGCCATCACCGAGGCCTCCAGCGGCGAGAAGGCCCTGCGCATGCTGGCCGACTGGTCGCCCGACATCATCGTGCTCGACGCCATCATGCCCGGCATGGACGGCTTCCAGACCTGCCGGGAATTGCGTGCCACGCCGGGTTTCCATGCCATTCCGGTGCTCATGCTCACCGGGCTGGACGACGATGCCTCCATCACCCGCGCCTACGAGGCCGGCGCCACGGACTTCTTCGTCAAGTCCAACCAATGGAGCCTGCTGGCCGGCCGTCTGCGCTACCTGCTGCGCTCGGCCCGCACACGCCAGGCCCTGGAGCGCAGCAAGGCCCAGCTCGCCCGCGCGCAGGACCTGGCCCGCATGGGCAGCTTCGACTGGCATGTCGACAAAGGCACCCTGAGCTTCTCGGTCGAAGGGCTGCGGGTCTTCGGCATGGGCCCGGGCGATGCACTGGGCATGCGTGAAGTGCTGCACATGATCCCGCACGAGGAGCGCAAAGGCTTCCTGGCCATCTTGCGCGAGGTGCTGCGCCACAACACCGTGCTGTGCACCGACGTGCCCGTCCACCTCGCCGACGGTCGCCAGCGCATCGTGCACGTCGAGGCCGAGCCCGAATTCGACGAACACGGCAACCTCAGCCTGTACAACGGCATCGTCCAGGACGTCACCGACCGCCGCATCGCCGAGGACAAGATCAAGCACCTGGCCAACTTCGACTCGCTCACCGGATTGCCCAACCGCCGCCAGATCATCTGGCGGGCCGAGCGTGCGATCGAGCATGCCAAGCAGTTGCACCACCAGGTCGGCTTCCTGCTGATCGACCTCGACCGCTTCAAGATCATCAACGACACCCTCGGCCACGCCGCGGGGGACGACCTGCTGGTCGAGGTGGCACGGCGGCTGCGCGCCTGCGTGCGTCATTCCGACCAGGTCATCGACGCCCCGCTGGATGCCCTGGGTTCGCGGGCCCATCGCACGCTGGAGGCGGTGGGCCGCCTGGGCGGCGACGAATTCGTCGCCCTGCTGCCCGAGGTGGGCAGCGAGAGTGACGCCGAGCGCGTGGCCCATCGCATCCTCGAGGCCCTGCGTGAGCCGGTGCTGGTGGGCGGCCAGGAATGCTTCGTCACGGCCAGCGTGGGCGTGGCGCTGTTCCCGCGCGACGGGACCACGGTGGCTGACCTGCAGCGCAACTCCGACGTGGCCATGTATGCCGCCAAGAACCAGGGGCGCAACGCCTGCAGCGTCTACTCTCCACAGCTCGCCGGCATGGGGCGGGCCAAACTCGAACTCGAGTCGGCCCTGCACAAGGCCCTGGAGCGCGGCGAACTGGTGCTGCACTACCAGCCCAAGGTCGACGTGGCCACGGGCGCCATGATCGGGGCCGAGGCCCTGATGCGCTGGCAGCGCGGCGACCAGCTCATCTCGCCGGCCGACTTCATTCCCCTGGCCGAGGAGACCGGCCTGATCGTCCCGATGAGCTACTGGGCAATCAAAGAGGCCATCGGCCAAGCCTGCCGTTGGCAGCAGTCGCTCGGCACGGACCTGCCCGTGGCCGTCAACCTGCCCAGCCGCATGTTCCTGCGCACCGACCTCGTCGAGAGCATCCAGACCTCGCTGCAGGAACTGCAGGCCAGCCCCTGCTGTTTGCAGCTCGAGATCACCGAAACCGGGCTGATGAAAGACTTGCAGAACGTCATGCCCTGGCTGCGCCGGCTCAACCAGCTCGGCCTGGAGATCTCCATCGATGACTTCGGCACCGGCTATTCCTCGCTGGCCTACCTCACCACGCTGCCCATCGGCGAACTCAAGATCGACCGCTCCTTCGTGCGTGAGCTTGGCGTGCGTGCCGAAAGCGCCGCGGTGGTCACCGCCATCATCGCGCTGGCCCGCTCACTGAACCTGCGGGTGATCGCCGAGGGGGTCGAGACCATGCTGCAGATGGAAGTGCTCAGCCGTCTGGGCTGCAGCACCATGCAGGGCTATCTCTTCAGCCGCCCCTTGCCGGCGGCCGAGCTCGAACAGTGGCTGCGCCACACCGTGCTGCCGCGCCGGGCCGTCTGGATGCCAGACCCCGAGGCCGCCGTGACGGCCCCAGGCGCCGCCCGGCCCGGGTCCCCCCGGGTGGCCTCCTGAGGCCCTTGCCCCATGAGCTCCCTGCCATCGTCTCCCGATCCACGCCCGTCCGGCAACGCCACCCAGCCCGCCCCGCTGGGGGCCGTCCAGACCCCGGCCCAGATCGCCAAGGCGGCGCTGCGCCGGCTGGCGCTGGACCGGCTGGAGCCCACACCCGAGAACTACCAGCGCGCCTACCGCATCGAGGCTGGTGAACCTCCGGGCGCGCCGGCCCTGCCGCCGGCCGTGCAGCGCCTGATCGAGCGCCTGGCCCAGCGTCTGCCGGGCGGCCATGCCCCGTTGCTGGAGGCCCTGGCCCAGGGGCGCTACGAGCAGGCCGAACGCTGGCTGACCGAAATCCCCGAAGGCGGCGGCGACGCCCAGGCCTGGGCCAGCCTGATCCAGCGCCTGGTCAAAGGGGTGGAGCGCGGCGGCCGGCTGTGGACCAGCGCGCGCAAGAAGGACAGTCTGCAGCGTGTGCTGGCGGCCAGCCGGGGCGATCCGGCGCGCCTGCAACAGCGCCTGCAGCAGCTCGTGGCCGGCTGGGACAGCGACGGCGCCGGCGACACACCGGCCCTGGGCGACGACCCGGTGCTGGCCGAGGCCCTGGCGCGCGGCACGGCCCCACCCACCCAGCCGGCGCCGCTGGACGGCCCGGCCGATGCCGGCACCTCCAGCGGGCCCGAGGGCCTGGACCGTCGCTGGTCCGAGGTGGTCGCCGACCTGGCCCAGGCCATCGCGGCGGCCCTGCCCGAGGACGACCCCCGCTGCCTGCGCCTGCGCGCCCGGCTGGGCGACCTGCTGGCGCCGTTGGCCGAACTGCCCGACGAGGACCTGGCCGACGACTGGCGCGGCTGGGCCGGCGATGCCCGGCGCCTGCTCGAACACCGCGCCCACCTCACCGACCAGTTGCGCGGCCTGTGCGACGAACTCAGCGCCAGCCTGGGCGAGCTGGCCGAAGACGGCAGTTGGGTCCAGGGCCAGGCCAGCCTGATGCGCGAGCGGCTGCGCGAGGGGCTCACCGCCCGCACGGTGCGTTCGGTCAGCCACCTGCTGCAAGCCACCCGCAGCCGCCAAGGCGAGATCAAGGCCGAGCGCGCCCGCTCGCGCGACATGATCAAGCAGCTCATCAACAGCATGGTCCAGCGCATCGGCGAACTCGGTGCGCACACCGGGCGCTTCCAGGACCGCATGGACCGGTATGTGCAGGTCATCGAACAGGCCGACACCCTCGAGAGCCTGGCCGGTGTCGTGAAGGAACTGGTGGAGGACACCCGCAGCGTGCAGACCGCGGTGCACGACACCCACGAGCAGTTGCGCAGCGAACACGCCCAGGCCGAAGCCCTGCAGCAGCGCGTGCGTGAACTCGAGGCCGAGTTGCAGCGTCTGTCGACCGAGGTCTCCACCGACCCGCTCACCGAGATCGCCAACCGCCGCGGCCTGATCCAGGCCTTCGAGGTCGAGCACGCGCGCATGCAGCGACAAGGGGGCGAACTCGCCGTGGGCCTGCTGGACATCGACAACTTCAAGAAGCTCAACGACACCCTGGGACACCAGACCGGCGACGAGGCGCTCAAGTTCCTGGCCACTCATGTGAAGCAGGCGCTGCGCCCCATGGACACCGTGGCGCGCTACGGCGGCGAGGAGTTCGTCGTGCTGCTGCCCCAGACCACCGCCGAGGAGGCCCGCGTCGTGCTCACCCGGCTGCAGCGCACGCTGTCGGCCAACTTCTTCATGCACGACGAGCGCCAGGTCTTCGTCACCTTCTCAGCCGGCGTCACGGTGTTCCGCCCGGGCGAACGCCTCGAAGAAACCCTGGACCGCGCGGACGAGGCGCTCTACGAAGCCAAGCGCACGGGCAAGAACCGCACGTGTGTGGCGTGAACGCACCCTGCGACCGGCGTTGCACGCCGGCCGTGGCCTTCAATGGCGGAAGCGGTGAGATTCGAACTCACGAACGGTTGCCCGTTGCCGGTTTTCAAGACCGGTGCAATCGACCACTCTGCCACGCTTCCTTATCTATTCCGATGTGCCGCCCCAAGACTCTGCGGGACTTGATCCGCGTCAAGCCCCTGCCAGCGTCTTGCGCCGACGATCATGGCAAGAACCGAAGTTTACCTGCCTGGCAGCGCCAGGAAGGGGCGGCAGGGGCTTGAAACGGCGGCCGGCGGCCGTCACTTGTCGGGGTGCGGAGAAGACCAATGGTGCAGTTCAAGGACTACTACCAAGTGCTGGGCGTGCCGCGCGACGCCACCGCCGACCAGATCAAGCAGGCTTACCGGCGCCTGGCGCGCAAGTACCACCCCGACGTCAGCCGGGAGCCGGATGCGGCATCGCGCATGAGCGAGGTCAACGAGGCCTATGCGGTGCTGTCCGACCCGCAGCGGCGGGCCGCCTACGATGCCGTGGGCGCCGGCCACCGGGCCGGTGAGCCCTTCACCCCGCCGCCGGACTGGGATGACGGTTTCGAGTTCAGCACCGAAGGTTTCGAAGGCGCCGACCTTGGCGACTTCAGCGACTTCTTCGCCGAGCTGTTCGGGAGGATGGGCGCACGCGCTGCCCCGCGTGGCGCCCGCCCCTCGGGCGCCCGGGGCGAGGACCACCATGCCCGCATCGTGCTCGATCTGGCCGACGCCTGGCAGGGCGCGCGGCGGGAGATCACCTTGCGCAGCCCGCAGCTCGATGCTGACGGCCGGGTGCGGCTGGCTGCCCGCACCCTGCAGGTGCAGATCCCGCGCGGGGTACGGCCGGGCCAGTTGATCCGCCTGGCCGGGCAGGGGGGGCCTGGCCGCGGAGGGGCACCGGCGGGCGACCTCTACCTCGAAGTGCAGTTCCGGCCCGACCCGCGTTTCCGCCTGGATGGCAGCACCCTGGTGACCGAGTTGCCGGTGGCGCCCTGGGAAGCGGCTCTCGGCGCCGTGGTGCCCCTGGCCCTGCCCGACGGCCACACCCTGCGCGTGCGGGTGCCGGCCGGGGCGCAGAGCGGACAGCGACTGACCGTGCGCGGCCAGGGGCTGCCGTCGAGTCCGCCCGGCGACCTGGAGCTGGTGGTGCGCGTCGTCCTGCCCAGCGCCCACCATCCGAAGGCGCGGCAGCTCTACGAGCAGATGGCCGCGGCGCTGCCCGAGTTCGATGCGCGCCGGCAAGCCGCGGCCGACGCCGAATCCGGAGGGAACCGCCCAT
>NZ_JBKBVU010000149.1:0-7591 GCF_046289365.1 Caldimonas sp.
GTGCCGGCCGAGCGCATCGTGCGCATCGGCGACAACAAGGGCGCGCGCTACGCCTCCGACACCTTCTGGATGATGGGCGACACGGGCCCCTGCGGCCCGTGCACCGAAATTTTCTACGACCACGGCGAAGGCATCCCCGGCGGCCCGCCGGGCAGCCCCGACGAGGACGGCGACCGCTACATCGAGATCTGGAACAACGTCTTCATGCAGTTCAACCGCACCGAGGACGGCCAGATGCACCCGCTGCCCAAGCCCAGCGTGGACACCGGCATGGGGCTGGAGCGCATCGCCGCGGTGCTGCAGGGCGTGCACTCGAACTACGAGATCGACCTCTTCGTGGCGCTGCTGGCGGCGGCCAAGCAGGCCGTGGACGCCGCCGGCGCCGGGGACTGCGACAAGGAGTCTGCGTCGCTCAAGGTGATCGCCGACCACATCCGCGCCTGCGCGTTCACGGTGGCCGACGGAGTGATCCCCGGCAACGAAGGCCGCGGCTACGTGCTGCGCCGCATCGCGCGCCGCGCCATCCGGCATGGCTACAAGCTCGGTGCGCGTGCGCCGTTCTTCCATCGCATCGTGCGCGAGCTGGTGAACCAGATGGGCGAGGCTTACCCCGAGCTGCGCCAGCACGAGGCGCGCATCACCGAGGTGCTCAAGCAGGAGGAGGAGCGCTTCTTCCAGACGATTGCGCATGGCATGGAGATCCTCGAAGGCGCGCTGGCCGGCGGCGTAAAGCAGCTCGATGGTGAACTCGCTTTCAAGTTGCACGACACCTACGGCTTCCCGCTGGACCTCACCGCCGACGTATGCCGCGAGCGGGGCGTGACGGTGGATGTGGCCGGCTTCGAGGCGGCCATGGCACGCCAGCGCGAGCAGGCCCGTGCGGCGGGCAAGTTCAAGATGGCCGCCGGACTGGACTACCGCGGTGCGCCGACCACCTTCCACGGCTATGAGCGCCTGGTGCACGAGGGGGCCCGGGTCACGGCCGTCTATGTCGACGGCACTTCGGTGGCCAGCGCCCGCGCCGGCGACGACGCGGTGATCGTGCTGGACCACACGCCGTTCTATGCCGAATCCGGCGGCCAGGTGGGCGACACCGGCGAGCTGCGCAACAAGACCTCGCGCTTCCTCGTCGAGGACACCCAGAAGATCCAGGCTGATGTCTTCGGTCACCACGGCCGGGTGGTGGAAGGCGAGATCCGGGTGGGGGACCTGATCGATGCCCGGGTGGACGGCGAGCGCCGCGCCCGCACGATGCGTAACCACAGCGCGACCCACCTGATGCACAAGGCATTGCGCGAGGTGCTGGGCGAGCATGTGCAGCAAAAGGGCTCGCTGGTCAATGCCGAACGCACGCGCTTCGATTTCGCCCACCATGCGCCGCTGACGCCCGAGCAGATCCGGCGCATCGAGGCCTTGGTCAACGCCGAGATTCTGGCCAACGCCGATACGCGGGCGCGCGTCATGCCCATCGAGGAGGCCCAGAAACTCGGGGCGGTGATGCTTTTCGGCGAGAAGTACGGCGACCAGGTGCGCGTGCTGGACATCGGGACGAGTCGCGAGCTGTGCGGGGGCACCCATGTGGCCCGCACCGGCGACATCGGCCTGTTCAAGATCGTGGCCGAAGGGGGCGTGGCCGCCGGCGTGCGACGCATCGAGGCGGTGACCGGCGAGAATGCACTGGCTTACCTGCAGGGGCTGGAGTCCACCGTGACCCAACTGGCCGGCACGCTCAAGGCCACGCCGACCGAGGTGCCCCAGCGCGTGGCCCAGGTGCTCGAGCAAGTGCGTTCGCTCGAGAAGGAACTGGCCTCGCTCAAGGGCAAGCTGGCTTCGGCCCAGGGCGATGAACTGCTGTCGCGGGCGGTCGACGTCAAGGGCATTCGCGTGCTGGCCGCCACCCTGGACGGTGCCGACGCCCGGACCCTGCGCGAGACCATGGACAAGCTCAAGGACAAGCTCAAGACGGCCGCGATCGTGCTGGCAGCCGTGGACGGCGGCAAGGTCCAGCTGGCTGCCGGCGTGACGAGCGACAACACGGCCAAGCTCAAGGCCGGCGAGCTGGTGAACTTCGTGGCCCAGCAGGTGGGCGGCAAGGGCGGCGGCAAGCCTGACCTGGCGATGGCCGGCGGCACGGACGCCAGCCGGCTGCCCCAGGCCCTGGCCTCGGTGCAGGCCTGGGTGGCCGAGCGGGTCTGAGGACGGCAGGGCCGTGACGGCTTGCCGGCGCCGTGCAGCCCTGGCCGCGGTGCTGTCCGTGGCCGGCGCCTGCAGCGTCGGGGCCCAGGTGTCCACCCCGTCGCGGGAGGCTGCTCCGGCCGAGGTGGTGCGCTGGTTCGTCGAGGGTTGCGTGGCCCACGAGGGCGAGCCGGTGCCGGTGATGGACTGGGCGCTCACCCGGGGCTTCGACCCGCTGGATCCGATCTTTCCCGAAGTGGGGGCCTTGCTGGCCGGCCGCGCGGGCGCCGTGCTGCGCAGCCCCGACGGGGCCGTGATGCTCGCCACCACCACCGATGGGGCCTGCACCGTGTGGGCCGAGCGCAGCATCGGGCCGGCGGTCTTTCTGGCCTTGCAGCAGGCCATCGGCCAACTCAGCAGCGGCGGGGCCCGTGTGCAGGTGCAGTTCGAGCGCCACATCGAGCGCGCCGGGGCCTGGCGCCGCCAGTGGCAGGCCCGCTACCGCCGCGTGGGCGGCTCGATGGACCTGGGCCTGGGCTCGGTCACGACGCTGACCGATACCCCTGCCGCCCAGGTGCTTCAGCTCTCGCGGGTGCCGCCCGCCGGGCCGGCGTCCGACCCCGACGGGCTGCCAAGACGCTGAGCTTGGCTCAGGCGTAGGTCAGCTCCCGCGCCTTGCCCCAGAACACCCGGTAGGCGAAGACGGTGTAGCCGACGATGGCCGGCACGGTCAACGCCGTGCCGAACAGGATCACCTTCAGCGACGCGGGCGCGCTGGCAGCTTCCCAGATCGTGAGCCGGTCCATCACCACATAGGGGTAGAGGCTGTAGGCCAGGCCGAAGAAGCCCAGCACGAACACCGCCACCACCAGCGTGAAGGGCACCCAGCACAGGCGGCCCAGGACCCGCGGGGAGTTCAGCAGCACGCGCAGCGTGATGAGCGCGGCGGCGGTCACCAGCGGGATGGGCAGCAGCGCGATGAACCCGGGCATCGTGAACCAGCGGCCGCGCACCGTCTCGCTCACCCAGGGGGTGGCCAGCGAGATCAGCGCCATGCCCAGCACCACCGGCAGCCAGGCCAGCCGGGCCCAACCGGCCGCACGGGCCTGCAGCTCGCCTTCGGTCTTCATGATCAACCAGGTGGCGCCCAGCAGCACATAGGCCGTGGCCAGCGAGACCGCGATGGCCGCGGCAAAGGCGGTGAACTGCCAACCTTCGGCAAAGCCGGTGATGTAGCGCCCCAGCATCCAGCCCTGGGCCAGCGAGGCCATCATCGAGCCGGCGAAGAAAGCACGGTTCCACAACGGCTTGTGTTCGTCCTGGGCCTTCACGCGGAAGTCGAAGGCCACGCCGCGCAGGATCAGGCCGATCAGCATCACCGCCACGGGCAGGTACAGGGCCGTGAGCACGATGCCATGGGCCTTGGGGAAGGCGATGAGCAGGATGCCCACGCCCAGCACGAGCCAGGTCTCGTTGGCGTCCCAGAAGGGGCCGATGGACGAGACCATCACGTCTTTCTGCTCGGGGGTGGCGCGGTGCATCAGCATGCCCACGCCCAGGTCGAAGCCGTCGAGCACGACATAGGCGAGCATGGCCAGGCCCATCACGGCCATGAAGATCAGAGGCAGGGTGTCGTCGAAGCTCATGAGTGGGCCTTTGCAGCCTGGGTTGGGCGGGTGCTGGCATAGCGCACCGGGGCGTCGATGGGCTTGCCGGCCATGTGAGCCAGCACGCCCACGTAGGCGACGATGAGCGCCAGATAGACGGTCACGTAGGCGGCCAGGGTCAGTGCGATCATCGGCGCGGGCGTGCTCGACACCACCTCGGATGTACGCAGCAGGCCCTGCACGATGTAGGGCTGGCGGCCGATCTCGGTGACGTACCAACCGGCCACCGTGGCCACCCAGCCGGAGAAGCTCATCGCGGTCAGGCCCCACAGCAGGCCGCGCGGCAGCCGTTGCGGCACCCAGCCGCGCCGGCGCAGCATCCACCAGCCCAGCCAGCTCATCAAGAGCATCAACATGCCCGTGCCCACCATGATGCGAAAGCCGAAGAAGACCGGCGCCACCGGCGGATGCGAGCCGATGAATTCGTTCAGGCCACGGATCTCGCCGTCGAGCTCGTGCGTGAGGATGAGGCTCGCGCCTTTGGGGATGCCCAGCTCGAAGCGGTTGCTGCGCGTGGCCTCGTCGGGCCAGGCGAACAGCAACAGCGGCGCGCCGCGTTCGGTCTCCCACACGCCTTCCATCGCCGCGATCTTCTGCGGCTGGTGCTGCAACGTGTTCAGGCCGTGCAGATCCCCCACGAAGATTTGCAGCGGGATGAGCACCGCGCCCAGCGTGAGCCCGGTGCGCATCACCTTGGGCGTGGAGGCGTTGGCCTTGCCCTTGAGCACCTGCCAGGCGCTCAGGCCGGCCAGCAGGAAGGCCACTGTCAGCCCCGAGGCCAGCAGCATGTGGCTCAGCCGGTAGGGGAAGGAGGGGTTGAAGACCACCTCGGCCCAGCTCCTCACGTGGAACTCGCCATCGATGATCTCGTAGCCGGCAGGTGTCTGCATCCAGGAGTTGAGGCTGAGGATCCAGAAGGCGCTCATCGTCGTGCCCAGGGCCACGAGGAAGGTGGCCAGCAGGTGCACCCGTTCGCTCACCTTGCCGTGGCCGAAGAGCATCACGCCCAGGAAGGTGGCTTCGAGGAAGAAGGCGGTGAGCACCTCATAGCCCAGCAGCGGGCCGGCGATGTTGCCCACCCGCTCCATGAAGCCCGGCCAGTTGGTGCCGAACTGGAAGCTCATCGTGATGCCCGAGACCACCCCGAGCGCAAAGCTCAGCGCGAAGACCTTGGTCCAGAAACGGTAAGCGCCGAGCCAGGCCGCATCCTGCGTGCGCAGCCAGCGCCAGCGGAAGAAAAGCAGGACCCAGCACAGCGCGATCGTGATCGTGGGAAAGAGGATGTGGAAGGTGATGTTGGCCGCGAACTGCAGCCGGGCGAGGAGGAGGGCATCCATGGCGTGGGGCGCGGTGGGCTTGGGGGGATCAGCGGGGCAGGGCGCCTTGCGGGCGCAGCTTGCCGGTGTACTCGAGCAGCTTGCCCACACGCGAGCCCATCTTCATCAACTGGGCCAGCGTCTGGGCATCCATGCGCTGCACGTCGTCGAACCAGGTGGTCAGCAGCTCGATCAGGTCGTGCATGCCCTTCATGCGCTCCTGGGCGAAGCGGTCCTCTTCATGCGTGGGTTCCTCCAGCAAGGCATTGCGCAGCATCGACAGCGTGGGCTCGATCTCGCGGCGGCGGCGTTCTTCGGCCAGGGTGCGGAAGATCTCCCAGGCGTCGGAGGGCGCCTCGAAGTACTCGCGGCGGTCGCCGCTGAGGTGCCTGAGCTTCACCAACCGCCAAGCCTGCAGTTCCTTCAGGCCCATGCTGACGTTGGAGCGCGAGAACTCCAGCCGCTCGGCGATCTCGTCGGCATGGAGCGGGCGG
The DNA here is from genome assembly GCF_046289365.1 of Caldimonas sp. Taxonomy (NCBI): domain Bacteria; kingdom Pseudomonadati; phylum Pseudomonadota; class Betaproteobacteria; order Burkholderiales; family Sphaerotilaceae; genus Caldimonas; species Caldimonas sp. Next base: position 5,653 of record NZ_JBKBVU010000149.1, read on the forward strand.
GGCGAGACGAAGATCAGCGCATAGATCTGCCCCACGGTGCGGTTGATGCCCCAGCGGCTGCCCATCTCCCCGAAGTGGGCGACGAAGCTGCGCACCAGGGGGGTCATGCTGTTCATGGGGGCGGTTCGGGGAAGGCTTGAGATGGCTCAAGTATCGTCTGAAATTTCAGTAATTTCTGAAAATTTGCAAAGACCCAGGGGCACGATCGGGTATGGACCTGGGCTGCGGATCATCCAGGCTCGTTCCTGCCGTCCGGAATGCCTGGGCAGACCGCTGCGTCCCATCCTGCCCTGACGACCCGCCGCTGGCCTTGCTGCGCCTGGCCGAGAGCCGTGCCGACCAGGGGTAGGCGGTGTGGCCGTGAGCCACCAGGAGGGCGAGGTCAAGGTGCGGTCCTTCTGGGTCGGGGATCTGTTCTATCGCGAAATTCCGCAGGCGCTGCCGGCGCTGATGGGCTGCGATGGCTCGGCCGCCAAAGCGTGGACGCCGCGCGTGCTGCCCACCACCGTGAACTGATCGAACTCCTGCTGCGCCAGGGCCGATAATCGGCCTCGTCGAGGCTTGTTGCGTTTCTGTTTCTGGAAAGGGGACCATGGTTCAAGGCTTCGTGTACCGCCGCCGATGGGCTACGGGGATTGCGCCCGGCCGTGCTCGGGCTCGGCGTGCTGACGACGGCCCGGGCGCAACGCCGCTTCGAGGCCTCGGTGCCGGCCCCGGTGGTCGAGGTGAGCCGCGTGCTCCTCACCCGCGACCGGGCCGTCGATTGGCAACGCCCATCGCGGGTGTCCATAGACCCCGCCACGTTGCGCTTCGGCCTGCAACCCACCGATCGGTGGCTGGTAAGGCATCTCAATGGCCTACGACACCGCGCACGACGTGGCCCCGCCCGGCTCGGACGGCCTGCGCCTGGGCTTTTTGATGTACCCGCAAGCCGAGCATGCCCAGGGCCGTTACGATCCGCTCGATCCCAACCGCTTCAAGTACACCATCTCCGCCCGTGAAATCTGACCCTTCCCTGGCCCTGCAGGGCCGCAGCCTCGTGCTGGCCCTGTCGGGCGGCGTGGCCTGCTACAAGAGCGCTGAACTCGTGCGCCTGCTCGTCAAGGCCGGTGCCTCGGTGAGGGTGGTGATGAGCGAGAGCGCCGAGCGTTTCATCACGGCGGTGACGATGCAAGCTCTGTCGGGCCAGCCGGTGGTCACGAGCCCCTGGGACGCGCGAGAGCCCAACAACATGGCGCACATCAACCTCACCCGAGGGGCCGATGCCATCGTGATCGCGCCGGCCAGTGCCGACTGCATCGCTGCGCTGGCGCATGGCCGTGCCGATGACTTCATCAGCCTGATGTGTCTGGCCCGCCCCTGGGGCGTGGGCGAAAAGCCCTGCCCGTTGTTGCTGGCGCCGGCGATGAACCGCGAGATGTGGTCGCATCCGGCCACCCGGCGCAACGTGGCCCAGGTGGTGGCCGATGGCGCTGTGCTGCTGGGCCCGGCCCACGGCGATCAGGCCTGCGGCGAGTTCGGCGACGGCCGCATGCTGGAGGCGCAGGAGCTCTTCGAGGAGATCGTCGCCTTCTTCGAGCCCAAGCGGCTGCAGGGCCGACGGGTGCTGATCACCGCAGGGCCGACCTTCGAGGCCATCGACCCGGTGCGGGGCATCACCAATCTGTCCAGCGGCAAGATGGGCTTTGCCCTGGCGCGCGCGGCCCGTGAGGCGGGAGCCGAGGTCACGCTGGTGGCCGGCCTGGTGGCCTTGGACACGCCGCGCGGCGTGCGCCGCATCGACGTGCGCAGCGCCGTGCAGATGTTCGATGCGGTGATGTCGGTGGTGTCGTCGCAGGATGTGTTCATCGCCACGGCCGCGGTGGCCGACTGGCGGCCCGCCCAGGCGGCCGAGCACAAGCTCAAGAAGGACGACTCGGGCCAGTGCCCGGCGCTGAAC
>NZ_JBKBVU010000150.1:0-7588 GCF_046289365.1 Caldimonas sp.
TGGGAGAAGGGTGTGTGGTCCTTCCTGGTCATGACTATTTGCCCTTTTCTGGGTGTTCCCCCCCTTCCCCTGGCGCTCTCCCCCCTCCCCCCCACGACCGCAAGGGCCTGGGCCTCGGGCTGGCGATCGTCAAGCGCCTTGCCCTGCTGATGGACGCCCCCCTGCATCTGCAGTCGCGGCCCGGCCGGGGCACGGTCTTCACGCTGGAGCTGCCACTGGGCAAGCCGCAGCAGCGCATGCCCGAGTCCTTGCCGGCGCGGGCTCCGCTGGGCCTGACGCTCGAGCGCAAGCTCATCGCGGTGGTCGAGGACGAGCCGGCGGTGCGCGACGGCTTGGAGGTGCTGCTCAAGGGCTGGGGGGCGACGGTGGCGGTGTTCGACACGGTCAGCGCCTGCCGGCAGTGGGCCGAGCATGCGAGCTCGCAGGGCCAAAAGCCCGATCTGGCCATCGTGGACTACCGCATCGACCACCAGCACACTGGCATCGACGCCATCCATGCCCTGCGCGAGCACTTTGGGGCCGAACTGCCCGCCATCGTCGTGACGGGCAGCACCACCGCCGGGCTCGAGGAAGAGGCCCATCGGCATGACTTCCATCTCTTGATCAAGCCCGTGGTGCCGAACAAGCTGCGCGCGATGATCGCCTTCAAACTCGGTGTGCGTACCCGCTGAGGGCCCCCGGCCATGGCTTCCTCGGTGACCCTGGAGTTCCAGCTCGACGAGGACGGGGATCCGCCGCCCGCTTCGCGGGCCCCCCGCCCGGCGGGGCGTCGGCGGCCGCTCATCGAAAGGGTGGAGGGGCGCCTGACGGCGCGCGAGCTGCTTGAGCGCTTCCGCGCCGTGCGTGACCAGTGGTATTCGCCGCAGCTCGCCCCCTTCGTCGAGGGGATCGAGCGCCAGTTGGAAGAAGAGCTGCGTTTGAGCCAGGCCTGCGAGGGCCTGCCCGGCTGTGACCATCCCGACCTGTGCCGGCCAGCGGCCTCGCTCCCGCCCCGGGCCGACCCGACCGCCCGCCGCTTGCACCTGTGGCACCCGGAGATCTGGTGGATGTCACCGCTGGTGCGCCGCCGGGACACGCCGCTGAACATGCGAGTGCCGCTGGCCGACAACGCCCAAGCCCTCGTTCAGGAGCTGGCCGAGCACCTTCCTGCGGCCTGGCGCCGCGAGCGCGTGGTCGTGCAGCTCGAGGTGGAGACACACATCTACTGGGGCGGCTGCGGCCTGCGCGACCCCGATGGCGACGGGCCACAGGTCTGGTCCCCCTGCAGCTTCCGTGGCGACGGGGTCGCGGCGTCCGAGGATCTCCTGCAGTTCAGGCGCGGCAAGGTGACTTGGCTCGTGCCCACCGAGGGGGCGGCCGCTCCACGGATCCGCCGCACCCTGCGGCCGGGTGTGGGCCTGCTCGTGGCGGTGCCGATCATCAGCTTCGAGCGGCAGGAGGGGCCGGCTGGCTGGCTCAGGCGCCAGGCGCAGCGCATGCTGCGCTGGCTGGGCTGGAAGCAGCCCCTGGTCGATCGCGATCCCACCTTCGAGCGGCGCCTGCGTGCCGACGAGGCCTACTGGGCCCAGGCCTTGGGGATGCCGGCCCCCACCGATGCCGATCTGGCGCAGGCCGTGAAGACGGGGGCCCGGCTGGCACCGGCCTCCCGGCCCGCCGCGGCCCATCGGCCGCCGACCGATGGGGGCGAGTGCCTGTCGCACGTGGTGCTGCTGCACGGCGGGTTGACTTCCGCGCGCGCCAGTTGGTCGGCCTGGCTGGCCGACGCCCCCGCGGCAGCGGCACGCCCCGGCCCCTGGCAGGGCTTGCCGCTGCTCGATGGGCAAAGTGTCTGGCGTTTCGAGCACGACACCTTCTTGCGTGTGGACCGTAACATCAACCAGCTCATCGATCTGCTGGAGCGGCAGGTGATCGGCCGCTGCGAGCGCGGCACGCTGGTCCTGCTGGCGCATTCGCGCGGGGGCAACGTGGCCCGATTCGCCTTGCCGCGCCTGCGCCGGCGCTGGCCGCAGTGGACCTTCCAGGCGCTGACGGCCGGCAGCCCGCACCTGGGCACCCGGGTGTTCCGCCAGATCGGTCGGCGCTGGGCCGGCGTGAGTGTGCTGGTCGGTGTGTTCCGCGATGTGGCCTCGGGCGTGCTCGACAAGCAGCAGATGAGCGATCTGCTCATCCTGGAGCGCGCGCTGGCCTACGACATCCCGCCGGGCTTTCGCGACGTCGAGCCCGAAGGGGTGGAGCGCATGGCCAAGGGGCAGCCCCTGCCTGAAGGGCTGGCGGCCTGGGGGTCGGAATGGGCGCCGCCGCACGGACGCCCGGTCGAGGACCGGGTGTGGCATCGCGTGATCGAGGACTTCGCCGGCCTGGAGGCCGATGGGGACGGCATCGTGCCGTTGCATTCTTCCAAGCCCCAAGGCGTCGCCCAGGCCTTCGACGCCTCACCGGCTTTTCACACCGGCTACTTCGCGCATGCGCCGACGGTCGGGCAGATCCGTGCGATGCTGGAGCGCTTGCTGTCGAATCCGCCGTTGGGCCCGACCTGAGGTCGGGCGAGGCTTCAGATCTCCAGGTTGTCGATCAGGCGGGTCGTGCCCAGCCGCGCAGCGGCCAGCACCACCAGCGGTTCGCCAGCCTGCAGTTGTCCGGTCGTCGGCGGCAGCAGGTCGGCGCGCCGGCGCACGCTCACATAGTCGGGCTGCCAGCCCCGCTCGCGCAGATGGGCCATCGCGGCGGCCTCGATCGCGGCCAGGTCCCGCTCACCGCGGCGCAGCCGCAGTTGCACATCCTTGAGCGTCATCGACAATTGCACGGCCTCGGCCCGCTCGGCTTCGCTCAGGTAGCCGTTGCGCGAGGACAGGGCCAAGCCGTCCTCGGCGCGGGCGGTCTCGCCGGCCACGATCTCGATCGGCAGGGCCAGTTGCTGCACCATGCGACGCACCACCAGGAGCTGCTGGTAGTCCTTTTTGCCGAAGACGGCCACGCGCGGCTGCACGCAGTGGAAGAGCTTGAGCACCACGGTGCACACGCCGGTGAAGAAGCCGGGGCGGAACTCGCCTTCGAGCAGGCCGGCCAGCGCGGCCGGCGGCTGCACGGTGTAGACCTGCGGCTCGGGGTAGAGCTCGGCTTCGCTGGGAGCGAAGACCAGATTGCAGCCCACGCTGCGCAGCAGCTCGCAGTCGCGCTCGAGCGTGCGCGGGTAGGTGTCGAAATCCTCGTGCGGGGCGAACTGCAGGCGGTTGACGAAGATGCTGGCCACCACCGGGCCGCCGTGATCCTTGGCCAGGCGCACGAGTGACAGATGCCCCTCGTGCAGGTTGCCCATCGTGGGCACGAAGGCGGTGCGGGTGCTGCCGGCCAGGGCCTGGCGGAGTTCGGCGATGGTGTGGACGATGCGCATGGGGTGGGCCCGCGGGCGGGGGCTCAGTAGCTGTGGTGTTCGGGGTGGGGGAAGCGGCCGGCCTTGACTTCCGAGACGTACAGGCGCACGGCGGCCTCCACGTCGTGGGCCTCGGCCATGAAGTTGCGCACGAAGCGCGGCAGCCTGCCGCGTGTGATGCCCAGCATGTCGTGCAGCACCAGCACCTGCCCGGCGCAGGCCGTGCCGGCCCCGATGCCGATGGTGAGCAGCTGCGGGTTCTCGGCGCTCACGCGCGCAGCCAGGTCGGCCGGCACGAGTTCGAGCACTAGCATCGCGGCGCCGGCGTCGGCCAGTTCGCGGGCGTGGGCCCGCAGTGTGGCGGCGGCTTCGTCGCTGCGGCCCTGCACACGGTAGCCGCCCAGCGCGAACACGCTCTGGGGCGTGAGGCCGAGGTGGGCGCACACGGGGATGCCGCGCTCGGTGAGGAAGCGCACGGTCGGCGCCGTCCAGCCGCCGCCTTCGAGCTTGACCATCTGGGCACCGGCCTGCATGAGCGCGACGCTGGAGGCCAGGGCCTGCTCGCGGCCGGCCTGGTAGCTGCCGAAGGGCAGGTCGGCGATCAGCCAAGCGCTGCGGTTGCCGCGTGCCACGCAGCGGGTGTGATAGGCCACGTCGTCGAGCGTGACCGGCACGGTGCTGGGCTGGCCCTGCAGCACCATGCCCAGCGAGTCGCCCACCAGCAGGCAGTCCACCCCGGCCGCGTCGAGCACGCGCGCGAAGCTCGCGTCGTAGCAGGTGAGCATGGCGATCTTCTCGCCCGCAGCGTGCATCTCGCGCAGGCGAAACAGGCTCAGCGGCTTGCGCGTGGGGGCGCAAGGCTCGTCGGCAGGGGACGCATGGCTGCTCATCGCGGGCACCGGCTCCGGGAGAAAGTGCGCGGATTCTAGCGAGGCGTGTGCGATCTTCGCTGCGGCGCACCAAACGCCGTTGCTATGGCTTCATGTGGGCTGATAGGCGAGCCGGACGTAGATCGGTGCGAAGGCCTCGGCCTGGGTGATTTCGAGCAGGCGTTCGCGGGCCAGTTCCAGCATTGCGATGAAGGTGACCACCACCACCTGGGGGCCACGCGAGGGGTCGAAGAGTTCGTGGAATTCCATGAAGCGGCGCCCCTGCAGGGTGCGCAGCACGAGGCTCATGTGCTCGCGCACCGAGAGCTGCTCGCGGGTGATCCGGTGGTGTTGCACCAGTTTGGCGCGCTTGAGGATCTCGGCCCAGGCCTCGCGCAGGTCGTTGACGCTGACGTCGGGGAAGCGCGGCTTGAGCGACTGCTCGATGTGGATCTGGGCGCGCAGGAAGTCGCGGCCCAGCACGGGCAACTGGTCGAGCTTGGCGGCGGCGAGCTTGATCTGCTCGTACTCCAGCAGGCGGCGGACCAGTTCGGCACGCGGGTCCTCGGGTTCCTGGCCTTCTTCGGTCTTCTTGGGCGGCAGCAGCATGCGCGACTTGATCTCGATCAGCATGGCCGCCATCAGCAGGTATTCGGAGGCCAGTTCGAGGTTGCGGCTGCGGATCTGGTCGACGTAGCTCAGGTACTGGCGCGTGACGTCGGCCAGCGGGATGTCGAGGATGTTGAAGTTCTGCTTGCGGATGAGGTAGAGCAGCAGGTCCAGCGGGCCTTCGAAGGCTTCGAGGAAGACCTCCAGCGCATCGGGCGGGATGTAGAGGTCTTGGGGCAGTTCGAAGAGCGGGGCGCCATAGAGTTTGGCCACCGCGGCCACGCTGTCGACGACCTCGGGCAGGCCGTCCTCGCCCGGCGCCAGCGCCGGGCCTGTGGGGTCGGCCTCAGGGGCCAGGGCGGCGTCGCTCACGGACGTTCCGGGTCGCTGGGCAGGGCGCGGGGGCTCACTCCCCCAGGCCCTTGGTCTGGTAGACGTAGGGCTGCTGGGGCACGCGGGCGCGCTGGAACTCGCTCTGGGCCTGCCGGTCGATCTCACGATCCCACAGCAGTGCGCGGCCGCGGCGTTGCTCCTCTTCGAGGGTGGGCTTCCTGGCCTTGAGTTCCTCGATGAACTGCGTGACGTCGGACTTGTAGGGCTTCCAGAAGAGCGGCATGGTGGACGGGCGGCGCAGGGCCGCTAAAGTGAAGCTTTCAATTTTACCGGGGCAGCGGCATGGTTGGACGGTGGGCCGGTCGGAGCGAGGAACTGGGCCTGAGGGTGGGCGGCGACGCGCAGCGCATCGCCCGCTGACGGAGGGCCCATGCAGGAGTTCGAGATCAAGTACCAGGTGCCGCCCTCGCGGCGCGCGGCCCTGGAGGCGGCCTTGCAGCGCTGCGGCGGCACGCGGCGCGTGCGCCTGCGGGCAGCCTACTTCGACACCCCGGGACGCGAGCTGGCGCGGGCGGGCCTGGCCCTGCGGTTGCGCAAGGAAGGCCGGCGCTGGGTGCAAACGCTCAAGGCCGCGGGAGAGGATGCGCTGACGCGCTTCGAGCACAGCGTGGTGCTGGAGGCGGCGCAGGCCACGGTCGATCCGACCCGTCATGCCGGCACGCCGCAGGGGGATCGTCTGCTGGCCCTGGTGCGCAGCGCCGGGCCCCTGGCCGAGACCTACCGCACCGAGGTGTGGCGCCGCGTGTGTCGCCTCAAGCATCGCCTGGGCCAGGTGGAGCTGGCGCTCGATGTGGGGGAGATCCGCAGCGGCGAGCGCCGGGCGCCGCTGTGCGAGTTCGAGGTCGAGCGGGTGGACGGTGAGTCCGAGGCGGTGCTGGAGGTGGCCGGGCGCTGGATGGCGCGTTTTGGTTTGTGGCTGGACATCCGCTCCAAGGCCGAGCGGGGGGACCGCCTGGCCCGGGGCCTGGTCAGTGTGCCGGCCACGAAGGCGACAGCCTTGGCCTTGCCGCGCGAGGCAACGCTCGTTCAGGCCTGGCAGGCGGTGCTCGGGGCGGCGCTGGCGCACCTGCTGCCCAACGTCTGCGAGCTGGCGCAGGACGTACCGGAGGCGGCCGGCCACCGGGTCGAGCAGGTGCACCAGGCCCGCGTGGCCCTGCGGCGCCTGCGCACGGCGATGCGCTTCTTCCGGGGCTGGCCGGGGGTGCCTGACAAAGGGGCAGCCCGGGACGCCATCCGCGCCGTGTTCGCCCGGCTGGGGCAGGCCCGCGACCGGGATGTGGTGGCGGCTCTGCTCGCGCCGGTGTTGACCCCGGCGGACCTGTCGCTGCCCGATGCGTGGACCACGGCAGCCACCGGCCCCGATGGCGTGGCCGAAGCGTTGCGGTCCACCGAGGTCCAGCGCCTGTGGTTGCAGTTGCTGCGCTGGCGTCTGGCCGGGCCGCTGCCGGGGGCGGACGAGCCTTTCGAGCCGCTGGCGACGAAACGGCTGCGGTCCTGGCATCGCGCGGTGGTGGCGCAGGCCCCCGACTTCCTGGTGCTGGATGACACCGCGCGGCATGCGCTGCGCAAGCGCATCAAACGCCTGCGCTATGCGGTGGACTTCGCTGGCAGCTTCTACGAACCCGAGGCGGTCAAAGGCTATCTGCGCGCCCTGGCGGCGGCTCAGGAGTGCTTCGGCCAGTTCAACGATCTGGCCATGGCCCAGGCCCGGCTGGACGGGATCGACGCGCCTTGGGCCTGGTACGCGCGCGGCTGGCTGGCGGCGCGGCGTGAGGCCCTGCTGCCGCTCTGCCAGGCCAGCCTCGAGACGCTGGCCGGGGCGCCGCGCTTCTGGAAGGTGCGCCGCAAGAAGGGCCGGGGGTGACGCACAGCCGCCGTCGGCCTGTTAGGCTCGCGGTGTCCGTGCCCGTCCCCACCCCCTCATGCCCGTCGATCCCGAGTCCACTGCCGCGGTGAACGAACCGGCACCGGCCGGCGCCCGCATCCTGCCGGCCGGCACCTGCTGGGCCGAGTACGAGATCGAACGGGTGCTGAGCGACTCCGGCTCGGGCCTGGTCTACCTGGCCACCGACCACGCGCTGGAGGTGCCGGTGGCGATCAAGGAGTATTTCCCGCTGCACCTGGCCTGGCGCGATGCCCTGGGCCAGGTGCATCCGCTGCCAGGGCGCGACACGCAGGCCTGGGAGGCCGGATTGCGCGCCTTCGTCGGCGAGGCGCGCTTGCTGGCACGCTGCGAGCACCCCGCGCTGGTGCGGGTGCTGCGCCTGGCGCAGACCGAGGGCACGGCCCGCTGCGTGATGCCCTATGTGCCGGGCAAGCGCCTGTCCGAGACCCGCGAGTCGCCGCA
>NZ_JBKBVU010000151.1:0-7455 GCF_046289365.1 Caldimonas sp.
GCGCGCTGAGCAACCGCATCGCGCCCGAGCACCTGGAGATCGCCAGCCGTGAGCCGCACCGCTGGGAGCCGCTGCTGCGCCACGCGGGGGCCATCTTCCTGGGCGCCTACACCAGCGAAAGCCTGGGCGACTACTGCGCCGGCCCCAACCACGTGCTGCCCACCTCGGGCACCGCCCGCTTTTCGTCGCCGCTGGGCGTGTACGACTTCCAGAAGCGCTCCAGCCTGATCGAGGTGAGCGAGCTAGGCGCCCAGGTGCTGGGGACGATCGCCGCCGAACTGGCCTATGGGGAAGGTCTGCAGGCGCACGCGCAAGCCGCCGAGTTCCGCCTGAAGGGAGGGGCGCGATGAGCCGCCTCGACACCGTGATGGCGCGCTGGCTGCGCCAGGACGTGCAGGGCATGCACGCCTATGCCGTGCAGGACAGCACCGGCATGATCAAGCTCGACGCGATGGAGAACCCCTTTCGCCTGCCGCCTGCGTTGCAGCAGGCCCTGGGCGAACGCCTGGGCGCCGTGGCGATCAACCGCTACCCCGGCGCACGCATCGACACGCTGCGCGAGACGCTGGCGCGCCACGCCGGCCTGCCCGAAGGCTGCGCGCTGATGCTGGGCAACGGCTCGGACGAGCTCATCAGCCTGCTGGCCATGGCCTGCGACGTGCCGGGCGCCACCGTCGTGGCCCCGGTGCCCGGTTTCGTGATGTACCAGATGTCGGCCCAGTTGCAGGGCCTGAAGTTCGTCGGCGTGCCGCTCACGGCCACGTTCGAGCTCGACGAGGCGGCGATGCTGGCCGCATTGGAAGCACACCAGCCGGCGTTGCTCTACATCGCCTACCCGAACAACCCCACGGCCAACCTCTTCGACGACCGCATCGTCGAGCGCCTGATCGACGCCGCGCCGGGTCTGGTGATCATCGACGAGGCCTACCAGCCCTTTGCCAGCCGCAGCTACATCGACCGCCTGGCCCGCCACGAGCACGTGCTGCTGATGCGCACGATGAGCAAGTTCGGCCTGGCCGGCGTGCGCATCGGCTACATGATGGGCGCTGCCCGGCTGATCGCCCAGATCGACAAAGTGCGCCCGCCCTACAACGTGAGCGTGCTCAACGCCGAGGCCGCGCTGTTCGCGCTGGAGCATGCCGACGAGTTCGCCCGCCAGGCCGCGGTGCTGCGCGAGGAGCGCGCCCGGTTGATCGAGGCCCTGAAGAGCCTGCCCGGCGTGACTCCCTTCCCCAGCGAGGCCAACATGGTGCTCGTGCGCGTGCCCGATGCCGACCGCGCCTTTGCCGGCCTGAAGCAGCGCGGCGTGCTGGTGAAGAACGTTTCTAGAATGCATTCCTTGCTCGCTGCCTGCCTGCGCCTGACCGTGGGCACGCCCGACGAGAACCAGCGCCTGATCGCCGCCCTGCGGGAAAGCCTGTAAGCCATGAGCACCACTGCCACGCCGCGTGTGGCCGACGTCACGCGCAACACCAACGAAACGAAGATCCGTGTGGCCGTCAATCTCGACGGCAGCGGCCAGGCCAGGCTGCACACCGGCATCGGCTTCTTCGATCACATGCTCGACCAGATCGCCCGCCACGGGCTGATCGACCTGGAGATCGAGTGCCAGGGTGACTTGCACATCGACGGCCACCACACGGTGGAGGACGTGGGCATCACCCTGGGCCAGGCCGTTGCCAAGGCCGTGGGCGACAAGAGGGGCATCCGCCGCTACGGCCATGCCTATGTGCCGCTGGACGAGGCGCTGTCGCGCGTGGTGATCGACTTTTCGGGCCGGCCGGGCCTGCACATGGACGTGCCCTTCACGGCCGGCATGATCGGCAGCTTCGACACCCAGCTCACCTTCGAGTTCTTCCAGGGCTTTGCCAACCATGCCCTGGTGACGCTGCACATCGACAACCTCAAGGGCGTGAACGCGCACCACCAGTGCGAGACGGTCTTCAAGGCCTTCGCCCGCGCCCTGCGCGCTGCACTGGAACTCGACCCGCGCAGCGTCGGCGTCATCCCGTCCACCAAGGGCTCGCTCTGAGCACCGGCACCATGGCGACTGTGGCTGTTGTCGACTACGGCATGGGCAACCTGCGATCGGTGTCGCAGGCCGTGCGCCATGTGGCGCAGGGTTCGGGCCTGGAGGTGATCGTCACCTCGCGCCCCGAGGAGGTGTTGGCCGCCGAGCGCATCGTGCTGCCGGGGCAGGGCGCCATGCCCGACTGCATGCGCGAGCTGCGCGACTCCGGCCTGCAGGAGGCCGTGCTGCACGCGGCGGCGAACAAGCCGCTGATGGGCGTGTGCGTGGGCATGCAGATGCTGCTCTCACGCAGCGAGGAGGGGCCCACCGACGCTCTGGGGTTGATTCCCGGCGAGGTGGTGCGCTTCCAGCTCGAAGGCCGGATCCAGCCCGACGGCAGCCGCTACAAGGTGCCGCAGATGGGTTGGAACCAGGTCTGGCAGGCCCGGCCGCACCCGATGTGGGCCGGCGTGCCCGATGGCGCCTGGTTCTATTTCGTGCACAGCTTCTATGCGCGGGTGGCCGATGCGGCCCACGGCACCGGGGAAACCGAGTACGGTGTGCGCTTTACCTGTGCAGTGGCCCGGGATAATATTTTCGCGACGCAATTCCACCCCGAGAAAAGCGCCGATCACGGCTTGGCCCTGTATCGCAACTTCCTGAGCTGGAAGCCCTGACACCGCCCGAGACCGTCGCCCTCCCTCCCGTGCACCGCTGAGGTGCCCGAGCCTTCCGCCATCCCGCCTCCATCCCACCCACTCGACTTCGGCTATGTTGCTGATCCCCGCCATCGATCTCAAAGACGGCCAGTGCGTGCGCCTCAAGCAGGGCGACATGAACGACTCCACCACCTTCGGCGAAGACCCGGCTGCGATGGCGCGCCGCTGGGTTGATGCCGGGGCGCGCCGCCTGCACCTGGTCGATCTCAACGGGGCCTTCGCCGGCAAGCCGGTGAACGAGTCGGCGATCAAGGCCATCCTGGCCGAAGTGGGCGACGAAATCCCCGTGCAGCTCGGCGGGGGCATCCGCGACCTCGACACCATCGAGCGCTACCTCGACGATGGCCTGAGCTACATCATCATCGGCACGGCCGCGGTGAAGAATCCGGGCTTCCTGAAAGACGCCTGCAGCGCTTTTGGCGGCCACATCATCGTGGGCCTGGACGCCAAGGACGGCAAGGTGGCCACCGACGGCTGGTCCAAGCTCTCGGGCCACGAAGTGATCGACCTCGCCAAGAAATTCGAGGACTACGGTGTCGAGGCCGTGATCTACACCGACATCGGCCGCGACGGCATGCTCACCGGCATCAACATCGACGCCACCGTGAAGTTGGCCCAGGCCCTGAGCATCCCGGTGATCGCCTCGGGCGGTTTGAGCGGCCTGGCCGACATCGAGAAGCTGTGTGCGGTGGAGGACGAGGGGGTCGAGGGCGTGATCTGCGGCCGCGCCATCTACACCGGCGCGCTGGACTTCGCCCAGGCCCAGAAGCGCGCCGACGAGCTCAACGGCGGCGCCTGACGCAGATCCATGCTCGCCAAACGCATCATCCCCTGCCTGGACGTCACCGGCGGCCGTGTCGTCAAGGGCGTCAACTTCGTCGAGCTGCGCGATGCCGGCGATCCGGTCGAGATTGCCGCGCGCTACAACGACCAGGGCGCCGACGAGCTCACGTTTCTGGACATCACCGCCACCAGTGACGGGCGCGACCTGATCCTGCCCATCATCGAGGCGGTGGCCTCCCAGGTCTTCATCCCGCTGACCGTGGGCGGTGGCGTGCGCACGGTGGACGATGTGCGCCGCCTGCTCAACGCCGGGGCCGACAAGGTGAGCTTCAACTCGGCGGCGGTGGCCAACCCGCAGGTCATCCGCGAGGCCTCGGCCAAGTACGGCGCACAGTGCATCGTGGTGGCCATCGACGCCAAGGCCCGCGGCGACGGCAGCGGCTGGGATGTCTACACCCATGGCGGGCGCAAGAACACCGGCCTGGATGCCGTGGCCTGGGCCCGGCAGATGGCCGAGCACGGGGCCGGCGAGATCCTACTCACCAGCATGGACCGTGACGGCACCAAGAGCGGCTTCGACCTGGCGCTCACTCGGGCGGTCAGCGACGCGGTGAGCGTGCCGGTGATCGCCTCCGGCGGTGTGGGCAGCCTCGAGCACCTGGCCGACGGCATCCAGAAGGGCGGGGCTGACGCCGTGCTGGCCGCCAGCATCTTCCACTACGGCGAATACACCGTCGGGCAGGCCAAGGCCCTGATGGCGTCGAGGGGAATCCCGGTGCGGGCTTGAGGCCGCATGGGGTTGTCACCCATGGTTGCTACACTGTGCCGATGAGCTGGCTCGACGATGTGAAATGGGACGCGGACGGCCTGGTGCCGGTGATTGCCCAGGAGGCGCACACCAAGGACGTCCTGATGTTCGCCTACATGAACCGCGAGGCGCTGGCTGAGACGGCCCGCCGCGGCGAGGCCGTCTACTGGAGCCGCTCGAGGGGCCGCCTATGGCACAAGGGGGAGGAGTCCGGCCACATCCAGAAGGTGCACGAGATCCGCCTGGATTGCGACGCCGATGTGGTGCTGCTCAGCGTCACGCAGCTCGGCCACGAGCCGGGCATCGCCTGCCATACCGGCCGGCATTCGTGTTTCTTCCAGGTTCTGCGCGACGGGCAGTGGGTCACGGTCGATCCGGTCCTGAAAGACCCGCAGCGCATCTACGGATGAGTCGGATGGATGCCCCGCCCGCCCCTTTGTCCCAGGACGTTCTGGCCCGCCTGGCCGAGGTCATCGAGTCGCGCAAGGGCGGCGATCCTCAGACCTCCTACGTGGCCCGGCTCTTCCACAAGGGCACTGACGCCATCCTGAAGAAGGTGGGCGAGGAAGCCACCGAGACCGTGATGGCTGCCAAGGACGGGGACCGGCGCAAGATCGTCTACGAGGTGGCCGACCTGTGGTTCCACTCGATGGTCGCGCTGGCGCAGTTCGGGCTCAAGCCGTCGGACGTGCTGGCCGAGTTGCAGCGCCGCGAGGGCCTGTCCGGGCTGGAGGAGTTTGCCGCCCGAACGGCCCGTGAACGACCGGAGTCCGGTGCATGAGTGCCCCGTCCGACCCCCGTGAACACTCGCCGGTGAGCGAGATTTTCGGCCCGGGCGGACGCGGCGAGGACTCGCTGCGCACCATCGGCCACATCAGCTACGCCCTGCATGCCATCGTTGCCGTGGGGGCGGTGATCCCGTCCTTCCAGCCCAGCGTGCTGCTGCTGGTGGCGGCCTTCATCCTCGACCTGATCAAGCGCAACGATGCGGCCGGCACCTGGCACGAGTCCCACTTCCGCTGGCGCATCCGCAGCGTGCTGTGGGCGGCCGGCCTGTACCTCCTCACGCTGCCGCTGTGGTTCCTGCTCATCGTGCCGGGCTGGATCGCCTGGTGTGTGATCTCGATCTGGTTCCTCTACCGCGTGGTGCGCGGCTGGCTGGCCCTGAACGACCGCAAACCCATGCCTTTGCCGACCTGACCTCATGAGCCACGACCCGAACTGCATCTTCTGCAAGATCGTTGCCGGCCAGATTCCCTCGAAGAAGGTCTACGAAGACGAGGAAGTGCTGGCCTTCCACGACATCCGGCCGCACGCGCCTGTCCATTTCCTGATCATCCCCAAGCTGCATGTGCCCTCGCTGTGGGAGGTGGGGCCCGAGCACCAGGCCCTGCTGGGGCGCATGCTCACGCTGGCACCACGCCTGGCCCTGGAACAAGGGGCGGGCAATGGCTTCAAAACCCTGATCAACACCGGTGCGGACGGCGGTCAGGAGGTGTATCACCTCCATGTCCATGTCATCGGAGGGCCACGCCCCTGGCGCGTCGGATGAGGCACCGGCCCCGTGAGGGGGGGCAACAAAGCCGTAGAATCGATTTTCCTTCTAGGAGTACATCATGGGTACCTTCAGCATCTGGCACTGGTTGGTCGTGCTGTTGATCGTCGTGCTGGTGTTTGGCACCAAGAAGCTCAAGAACATCGGCTCGGACCTCGGCAGCGCCGTCAAGGGCTTCAAGGATGGCATGCGCGACGGCTCCAGCAGCGGCGAGACCGCCGCACCGGCGCAGCAGGTCACCGCCGAGAAGACCCAGGGCGCCGGCACCACGATCGACGTCGAAGCCAAGACCAAGTCCTGAAGGCCGGCGCCTGCCGGCCTCTGACGGTGCGTCCATGATCGACTTCGGCTTCGACAAGCTGGCCCTGATCGGGGCGGTGGCGCTCATCGTCATCGGCCCCGAGCGGCTGCCCAAGGTCGCCCGCACGGTGGGCCACCTGCTGGGCAAGGCGCAGCGCTACGTGGCCGACGTCAAGGCCGAGGTCAACCGCTCCATCGAGCTCGAAGAGCTCAAGAAGATGAAGACGCAGTTCGAAGACGCCGCCCGCAACGTCGAGCAGACGGTCTCGCAGGAGGTCAACGCCGTCTCCAGCGACTTCGACAAGGCCTGGTCTGAGGTCACCGCGGGCCTGCCCTCGTCCTCCGGTGGCTCCTGGGAGCCGCCGCCGGTGTACAAGCCTCCTCGCAAGAACTGGCGCATCAAGCGCAGTGCCGTGCCTCAGTGGTACCGCCAGCGCCACGGTGTGCGCTCCAGGGTGCAGTCCGGGGCCGCGCGGGTGGCGCGTTTTCGCCCCCCCAGAGTCTCCTCCAAGGCCCGTCCGTGAGCCAGGATCCCAAGCAAGACCGTCCGGACGAACTGGACGGCACCGAGCAGCCCTTCGTCTCCCACCTGATCGAGTTGCGTGACCGCCTGATCCGGTCGCTGATCGCGGTGGGCATCGTCTTCGGCCTGCTGTTCTTGTGGCCCAGCCCCTCGGGCCTGTACGACCTGCTGGCCGCGCCCCTGGTGGCCCACCTGCCGCAGGGCTCGACGATGATCGCCACCAACGTGATCTCGCCCTTCATCGTGCCGCTGAAGATCACGATGATGACGGCCTTCCTGATCGCACTGCCCTATGTGCTTTACCAGGTCTGGGCCTTTGTCGCGCCGGGACTGTACTCGCACGAGAAGAGGCTGGTGCTGCCGCTGGTGATCTCCAGCACCATCCTCTTCCTGCTCGGGGTGGCCTTCTGCTACTTCTTCGTCTTCGGCCAGGTCTTCAGCTTCATCCAGAGCTTTGCACCCAAGAGCATCACGGCCGCGCCCGACATCGAGGCCTATCTCAGCTTCGTGCTGACCATGTTCCTGGCCTTTGGCCTGACCTTCGAGGTGCCCATCGTCGTGGTGGTGCTGGTGCGCATGGGGGTGGTCAGCATCGACAAGCTGCGCAGCTTCCGCAGCTACTTCATCGTGCTGGCCTTCATCATCGCGGCCGTCGTCACGCCGCCCGACGTGATCTCGCAGCTCGCCCTGGCCATCCCGATGTGCCTGCTCTATGAGGCCGGCCTGTGGGCGGCCCAGGTGTTTGCCAAGCACACC
>NZ_JBKBVU010000152.1:0-7446 GCF_046289365.1 Caldimonas sp.
GCTGCGACGGCGCTAAGGTGGGGCCATGGCGAAGCACAAGGCGGCGGCCGCACGCACCCCGGAGAAGCTGCGCAAGAAGGACTACCTCGAGCGGCTGGCGCCGCTGCAGCTGGCCCTGAGCGAGGTGGAGCGCTGGGTGGCCGCCACCGGCCAGCGCCTGCTGGTGCTGGTGGAAGGCCGCGACACCGCCGGCAAGGGCGGCGTGATCCATGCCATCGCCGAAACCCTCAACCCGCGCCACTGCCGCGTGGTGGCGCTCGACAAGCCGAGCGAACGCGAGCGCGGCCAGTGGTACTTCCAGCGCTACGTGGCGCACCTGCCCGCGGCCGGCGAGATCGTGCTGATGGATCGCAGCTGGTACAACCGCGCCGGCGTGGAGAAAGTGATGGGCTTCTGCACCGACGCCCAGTACACGGCCTTCCTGAAGCAGGTGCCGGTGTTCGAGAAACTGCTGGTGCAGGACGGCATCCGGCTCGCCAAGTACTGGCTGTGCGTGGACCAGGCCCAGCAGGAGGAGCGCTTCGCCGAGCGCGCCAGCGACCCGCTCAAGCGCTACAAGCTCTCGCCCATCGACCTCAAGGCCCGCGCGAGCTACGAGACCTACACCCGCGCGCGCGAAGCCATGCTGCAAGCCACCCACACCCGGCATGCACCCTGGACCCTCGTGGACTTCAACGACCAGCGGCGCGGCCGGCTGTCGATGATCCGCCACTGGCTCGGCAGCCTGCCATGGAATGCCCCGGAGCCGCCGATGCTGGAGCTGCCTCCGCTCACCCACCCGCCGAAACGCGAGCGCTATACGGTGCTGGAACCCATCCCTGACCGCTCCGAGGACAGCAGCCCGCCGAGGCCGGCCCGATCCCGAGGCCGGGCGGGTGCGGCGTCTTGATCCATGAGACGCCGGCCCGCCAGGCTGTTCACGAAGCCCCCACCGCGGCCCAGCCCGGAGGGTGGGAAGATGGGCAGGGGGAGCACGGACTGATGCCCGTCGAACACCGGGTTCATCACACCAGCAAGGAGGAGGAGGCATGCATGGCAGCATCCGCATGGATACCCAGCCCTGGGGCAAGCGCCGGGAAGATGGCGCCTTCCACCCGCTGGCCGACCACTGCCTCGATGTGGCAAGCACCTTCCGGGCGCTGCTCGACGCCCCCGGGATCGCCCGGTCGCTCCCACGCCTCGACCCCGCTCAGCGCGAGCGCCTGACCGTCCTCGCCTTCCTGCACGACTTCGGCAAGTGCAACCGGGGCTTTCAGGCCAAGGCCGACCCGGCCGCCAAAGAGACGGCCGGCCATGTGCTCGAAGGCGTCGCGCTGCTGTGGAATCTCGGGGAGCTGTGGCCGTCGGGCTGGGAAGCACTGCTCGGCGACATCGCCGGCTGGTTCAAGGACGGGGAGCAAGCGATGCAGATGCTGCTCGCCAGCCTCTCCCACCATGGCCGACCGGTTTCGGAGAGCGACTACGGAAGAAACGAGGCTGTCAAACGGAAAGCCCGCGAGTGGTGGACCGCAAGCGGCGGCTACGACCCGCTCGCGGCGCTCGATGCCCTGGCGGCCACCGTGCGGGAAGCCTTCCCCCAGGCGTTCCAGGGCGAGGCGGCGCCCATCGACGCCACCCCCGCACTGCAGCAGCGTTTCGCCGGGCTGGTGATGCTGGCCGACTGGATCGGCTCGGACACGCAGTTCTTTCCCTACCGGCAGAGCCCGGAAGAAGACCGGCTGGCGCTGGCGCGGGCGGCAGCGCAACGCGCCATCAAGCGCATCGGCCTCATGCCCCCGGCCAGGCGCGAGCCCAGGCCGTTCGAGGCCACCTTCGCGTTCCGCCCCACGCCGCTGCAGGCCGCGCTGACCGGAGAGATCACACCCAGCGACGACACCCGCCTGCTGCTGGCCGAATCCGACACCGGCTCGGGCAAGACCGAGGCGGCGCTGGCCTGGTTCTTCCGACTCTATGCGGAGGGCAAGGTCGATGGACTGTACTTCGCCCTGCCCACCCGCGTTGCGGCGCGTGAGCTGTACGCCCGCGTGCTGAAGGCCGTGGAAGCCGCCTTCGATGAGGAACATCGCCCCGGCCCGGTGCTGCTGGCCGCGCCGGGCTATGTCAGAGCGAACGGCGAATCCATACCCACAACACTGACCAACCCCGACGGCACGCTGTGGGACGACAGCGCGCAGGACCGCCAACGCGAACGCCTGTGGTCGGCCGAACGGCCCAAACGCTTCCTTGCCGCCCCCATTGCGGTGGGCACCATCGACCAGGCCCTGCTCTCGGTGCTGCAGGTCAAGCACAGCCTGCTGCGCTCGGTGTGCCTGGACCGCCATCTGCTGGTGGTCGATGAGGTGCACGCCTCCGACCCCTACATGCGCGAGGTGCTGAAGGCCCTGCTGCAAGGCCATTTGGCGCGGGGCGGCTGGGCGCTCTTGCTCTCGGCCACGCTTGGCGAATCCGCGGCGGCGGCCTACTTCGGGCGCGAGCCCGCGCCGCTGCAAGCGGCCATCCAGCGCCCCTATCCGCTGCTGTCGGGCATGCGCAGGTCATGGCCGATGCCGTCCGCGCGGCATCGCAGCATCGAGGTGGAATGCTCGCCCACGCTGAGCGACGACGCGGCGCTGGTGCCGGCGCTCATCGCCGCGCTACAGCAGGGCGCTCGCGTGCTGGTGGTCTGCAACACCGTGGCCCGGGCCAACGCGCTGTTCCGGCTCGTGGAGACCACGCTCGAACGTGACCACCCCGCGCTTCTCACCGCGCTGTTCCGGCTCGATGGCCAGCGCTGCCCGCACCACGGGCGCTTTTCCCGCGCCGACCGCGAGCGGCTGGATGCCGCCGTCACCACGCAACTGGGCAAGGGCTCGCCAGCCGGGCCGAAACTGCTGATCGGCACGCAGACGCTGGAGCAGAGCCTCGACATCGATGCCGACTGGCTCGTCACCGATCTCGCGCCCATGGACGTGTTGATCCAGCGCTTCGGACGCCTGCACCGGCACGACCGCGCCCAGCGCCCCGCAGGCTTCATGCAGCCGCGCGTGCTGCTGCGCATCCCCGAGCGCGAACTCGACACCTATCTCACGAGCGATGGGGCTCTGCGCGGCCCGGCAGGCCTCGGTTCGGTTTACGCCGATGGCCGCGTGCTGGCGCTCACCCTGCAATCGCTGCAAGCACAGCCCCGGATCGAGTTGCCGGCCCAGGCGCGGGAACGCATCGAGCACAGCACGCACCCGGCGTGCTTGGCCGCACTGCCCGCCCCGTGGCCGAACCACGGCGCCATGATCGAAGGCAAGGAACTGGGCGAAATCCGCCAGGCGCTGCGCTCGGTGCTGGACGAAAAGCCCTTCGGTGAGCTGCATTACCCCGACAAGAGCGAACGCATCCTCACCCGGCTGGGACGGCCCACTTTCGAGATTCCGCTGGCCGCTCCGGCCCGGTCACCTTTCGGCGCCAGCATCGACCGTGTGGCCATTCCCGCGCACTGGCTCGATCCGAAATCCGTGCCGGAGCAGGCGAGCGCCGAACCTTGCGCTGGCGGTTTTCGTGTCTCACTCGGTGCGACAGAGCTTCGCTATACGCGTTTTGGCCTGGAGAAACTGGAGAAAGACGATGCATGACCTGCTCCACGACCCCTTGATTGGCGTGCACACGCCAGAGGGAACGCAGCGCCTGAGCCTGCCCGAGCTGCTTGCCGCCCTGAGTGCCGGGCACGTGGAGGGCTACACCGGCCTGCGCGCCCATCAGGCCGACCCCTGGCACGTGTTTCTGGTGCAGCTGGCCGCCAGCATCCAGGCGCGGCGGCCCACCGACGCCCTGCCCACCGATGCCACCTACTGGCGCGAGGGCCTGCTCGATCTGGCCGACCAGATCCCCGAGGCCTGGCAACTGGTGGTGGAGGATGTGACCAAGCCCGCCTTCCTGCAGCACCCGTGGAAAAGCTGGCAGGCCGAGGCGGGAGATTACGGCGTGAAGACCAGCCGCGGACAGACCGTGTTCGACCCCAAGGCCAGCTCGCCGGATGAGCTGGACGTGCTGGTCACCGCCAAGAACCACGACGTCAAGATGGCGCGCGTCGGGACGGACACCGTGGAAGCGTGGCTCTTCGCCCTGGTGGTCTTGCAGACCACCAGCGGATTTCTCGGCAAGGGGAACTACGGCATCGTGCGCATGAACGGCGGCTTTGCCAGCCGCAGCATTGCGGCCTGGGTGCGAGACAGCACTCCGTCTCAACGCTTCATCGACGAGGCGAAGGCGCTTGAGCGGCTACGGGACAACGTCTGTCGCGAATCACGCTATCTGCCGCGCGGCGTCGTCCTGACCTGGCTGACCCACTGGAACCGCAAGCAGCATCACCTCACGCTGAGCCAGCTCGAACCCTGGTTCATCGAAGCCGCCCGACCGATCCGCCTCTGCCGGCTTGCCGATGGACGCTTGGTGGCACTGGGGGCTACCAGCGAGGTTCGGCAGATCGGCCCCAAGACGGTCGAGAACGGCGACATCGGCGACCCCTGGACCGCCATCAACGTCAGCGACAAGAAGAAAGGTCGATCCGCCCTCAGCCTCTCCGCCGATGGCTTCACGCCCCAACGCCTGACCGACCTGCTGTTCGAGCAGGGCTTCGAGCTCACACCGCTGCAACGGCCGCCATCGGGTGAGGGCGATGGCTGGTTCGTGGCGTCCTGCCTGGTGCGTGGACAGGGCAAGACGGAAGGCTTCCATCGCGCTCAGGTCCCGGTCCCCGCGAAAGCGCGCCGCGCCCTGCTGCAGAAAGCGAACCGGGAGACACTGGGCAAGCTTGGGCAACAGCTGCTGGGCGACGCCAAGGACGTACAACGCGCCCTGGCCACGGCATTGACGGTCTTGAGCGAAGGCGGGCCGGACAAGGCGGATTTCGAACGCGTCGAGGCATGGATAAAGGCGGCACGCGCCGGCTTTGCAAAGACCTGGGAACCGCACTACTTCCCCACGCTCTGGCGCGGCGCCGATGAAGACCACGAGGCCGTGCGCCGCGACTGGCAGCAGCGCCTCGTCGATGCCGGCCAGGCCCTGCTCGACGAGGCCGCCACTCGCCTGGCGCTGCCGTCCAACCGGCGCTGGCGGGCCCTGACGCAGGCCGAAAGCGCCTGGCGCGGCATGTTGCACAAGGCCGGCCTGCCCCTGCCGGGCCGCGCCACCACCGAACCCCCCGAACCCGAGGAGCAAACGGCATGAGCGAACCTGCCCCCACATCCCCCAAGGCATCGAGCCTCGCCAGCACCGTGGGCTGGCTGGCGCACGCGATCGAAGCCGAGCGCTACCCCAATGGCGACCGCGCCGCGCTGCGGCGCTGGGCCCCCGGGCAACCGCTGCCACTGGCCTTCTACCGCCTGTGGCTGCGCCAGATGGACGGGGAGCTTCCGGGCGAGGCCGCGACCGAAGCCTGGATGCTGCTGGCCTGGAGCCTTGCCACACTGGGCACGGAGGCCCATACGCCCGGGCGCCCCTGGGGGCAGGCGCTCGCCGAGAGCAGCTTCGCCGAGGGGCGATTGGAACGATTGCTCTCCGCCCCCGACGACGTGCGCGCGGACCTGTTCATGGCCTCCGTGCGCTTCCTCGCCGCCAAGGGCGAGCGCTTCGACCTCACTGAGGCCGCCCGCTTCCTGCTCACGGCGGATGCGGACAAACGCGAAGCCGTGCATCGCCGCATCGCGCAAGCCTTCTACCGCCACCTGCCGAAGAACGACTGATCCTATCGCCAAGGAGCCACCGATGTTTCTCCAGATCCACACTCTCACGGCCTACCCCGCCAGCCTGCTGAACCGCGATGACGCGGGATTGGCCAAGCGCATTCCCTTCGGCAACGCCGTGCGGCTGCGCGTCTCCTCACAGTGCCTGAAGCGGCACTGGCGCGAAGACCTCGCCCCCCGGCTGCCCGAACTTCCGGACGGGCAGCGCACCCGTTCCTTCTTCACCCGCACCGTGCTGCCGCGAGCCGTCGAGGCTGGCGTGCCGCAGCCCCTTGCCGAAAGCCTGATCGAGCCACTGGCGAAAGCCGTGATCGACGGCGGCGTCAAGGAAGGAGGCGATCTCAACCAGCCCGTGCTCTTCGGCCTGCGCGAAGCCGACTACTTCGTGCAGCTGCTGCGCGAAGCCAGTCAGGCCACCGACCCGAAGAAGGCGCTGGAAGAACGCCTGAAATCCCGGGAGGAGAAGGACAACCTCAAGGCCATGAGCAAGTCGGCCGCCGGCCTCACTGCCGCGCTCTTCGGCCGCATGGTCACCTCCGACCTGCTGGCCCGCGTGGATGCGCCGGTGCATGTGGCGCATGCCTTCACCGTGCACGCCGCCAGCACCGAGATGGACTATTTCACGGTGGTGGACGATCTCAACCGCGAGGACGAAACCGGCGCGGCGCACGCCAATCAGACCGAACTCGGTGCCGGCCTGTACTACGGCTACGTGGCCGTGGACGTGCCGCTCTTGGTCTCCAACCTCTCCGGCTGCGAAGCAAAGGACTGGAAAAGCCAGGACGGCAGCACGGCCCGGCGCGTGCTGGAGGCCCTGATCGACAGCATCCTGCGCCAGAGCCCCGGTGCGAAGAAGGGCAGCACCGCGCCCTATGCCTGGGCTGATGTGCTCTACCTCGAAGTGGGGAACGGCCAGCCGCGGGCGCTCTCCAACGCCTTCCTCGACGCCCTGCGCCCGGAAGGGAAGAGCGACCTGCGCAACGCGGCGCTCAGCCGCCTGGCGGCCTATGTGAAGCAGCTCGACGAGATGTACGGCGGCCCGGCCGAAGGCGAGACGCGCCAGCTCTCCACCACGCTGGAGCAGCCCGCGCATCTGCCGCCGAAGCAGCCGGTGCCGCAGGCCGTGGCAGCGGCGCTGGATGCGATCTTCGGCTCCAAGGCATGAGACCATGGGCATGGACGTGCTGCTGCTGCGCCTCGATGCGCCCCTGATGAGCTTCGGCGCCGTGGTGGTGGACCAGAATAATCCGGTCTGGCGCTTCCCCGGCGTGGCCATGCTCACCGGCCTGCTGGGCAATGCCCTGGGCTGGGACCACCGCGACACCGACCGGCTGCAGGCCCTGCAGGACCGGCTGCGCTTCGCCGCCCGCTGGGATGCCGAACCGGAGTTGCTGACCGACTACCAGACCGTGGATCTGGGGCAGGATTTCATGGTCGGCACCGGCTGGACCACGCGCGGACACCGGGAAGACCGTGGCAAGGGGGCCGCCACCACCGGCACCCATATCCGCTACCGCGAACACTGGGCCAACGGTGTGGCCACCATCGCGCTGACACTGGACGGGGAAGGCGAGCCCGACCTTGCGGCCCTGGAGCAGGCGCTGCGATGCCCCGCCCGGCCGCTGTTCCTCGGCCGCAAGCCCTGCCTGCCCGCGGGCCCCTTGCTGCTGGGGCGCCGCAAGGCAGAGGGGGTGCGGGCCGCGCTTGCCGCCGAGCCGCTCGCCGATATCGGCCC
>NZ_JBKBVU010000345.1:0-1581 GCF_046289365.1 Caldimonas sp.
CGCGTGAGCGTGGACGCCCAGCAGCGCGAAATCACCCGCTTGGCCTACTGGGACAGCCTGACCGGCCTGCCCAACCGTGCCCAGTTCCGGGTGTCCGCCTCGGCGGCCCTGGCCGAGGCGGGCCGCCCTGCGGTGCTGGTGCCCGGGGAGCGTCGAGAGGGCTCCAGTGGGCATGTCTCGGTCCTCATGCTCGACATGGACCGCTTCAAGCATGTGAACGACGTGATGGGCTACGAGATCGGCGACCGCGTGCTGCAGCAGGTGGCGCAGCGGCTCGGGCAGGTCTGCGTGCGCCGGGGCGATCTCGTGGCGCGCCTGAGCGGCGACGAGTTCGCCGTGCTCCTACCGGCTGCCGACACCCGCGATGCCCTGCACGTGGCCGAGCGCGTGGCGGCCGCCTTCGAAGCCCCGCTGGTGCTGGAGGACCAGACCATCGACCTGCGTGCGAGCATCGGCGTGGCCACCAGCCCGGACCATGCCCAGGATGCCGACACCCTGCTCAGCCGCGCCGAGGTGGCGATGTATGCCGCCAAGCGCCGTGGCGCCGGTGCACTGGCCTACGACCCGGCCTTCGACTCGGGCAGCGCCCGCACGATCTCGCTGCTCAGCGGATTGCGCCGCGCCATCGACCAGGGCGAGTTGCGCCTGGTGCTGCAGCCCAAGGTGGCCTTGCACAGCGCGTGTGTCGAAGGGGCCGAGGCCCTGGTGCGCTGGCAGCACCCGCAGCGCGGCCTGGTGCCTCCGATGGAATTCATCCCCTTTGCCGAGCAGACCGGCTTCATCCGCACCCTCACCGCCTGGATCCTCGACGAATGCCTGCGCACCTGGCGTGACCTTCGCGCGCAGGGGCTGGCCGTGCCGCTGTCGGTGAACCTGTCCACGCGCGACCTGATGGACCTGGAGCTGCCGCAGAAGTTCGCCGCATTGCTGCAGCGCCATGGCGCGCCAGCCGAGGCCCTGTGCCTGGAGATCACCGAAAGCGCCATCATGGACGACCCGGCCCGTGCGCAGCACACGCTGGAACGCCTGAACGAGATGGGCCTGCGGCTGGCGATCGACGACTTCGGCACGGGCTACTCGTCCCTGGCCTATCTCAAGCGCCTGCCGGTGCACGAGCTCAAGATCGACAAGTCCTTCGTGATGCAGATGGAGCGCGACAGCGACGACGCCAAGATCGTGCGCTCCACCGTGGACCTGGCGCACAACCTTGGCCTGTCGGTGGTGGCCGAAGGGGTGGAGACGGCCTCCCACTGGCGCGCGCTCAGGAGCCTGGACTGCGACCTCGCCCAGGGCTACCTGATCGCCCGCCCCCTGCCGGCCGGCGAGTTTGCGGCCTGGGTGCGGCGGTGGACCGAACACGACGCACGGGTGCTGCAGGAAGCGCCCACGACCCTCCTCTGACCCGGTTCCGTCCCGGGGACCGCTGGACGCGCGTCCAGCCGCTGCGCGCGGCGCAATCCAGGCGTATTCCTTTCAGAATGCATGCGCCGGCCCCACGGCGTCCGTGGCCCTCGAAGGCACACACCTGGCCCCCTGCCTGTCCCACTGCCTGGTGGCCCCTGACGGCTCCGCCCGCGCCGA
>NZ_JBKBVU010000153.1:0-7363 GCF_046289365.1 Caldimonas sp.
GGTGGCGCCTAAAGGGGGCAGAGAAGGTCGTGGGGGGTGGGGCAGGAACGTCGTGGCCCTCCCGCCCCTTCGGTGCCGAGGCAGCCGGCGCACCAGGCGCCGGGGCAGGGTCACTGGGCGCGGGCGGCGGCGGCGATGCGGTCCATCGCTTCCTTCGCGCTCATGCGGTCGCTGTTCCAGAATTGCGAGACCACGTCCTTGATCGCGCCTTCGGCGGCTGAAGGCACGGCCATCCCGTGTGCGATGGAAGGCACCAGTGTGCCGGCTTTGGCCGAGGCAACGAAGTCGCGGGCCGAGAGCTTGGCGCAGTCGTCGAACTTGGAGAGGTCCATATTCAGGCGCACCGGGATGGAGCCCTTGTTGAGATTGAACACCTCCTGGAACTCGGGTGAGACCAGCGCGGCCGCAAGGTCTTTCTGCGCTTTCACGTTGGCCTCGTTCTTGATCTTGAACATCGCGAAGCTGTCGACGTTGTAGGTGAAGGCCTGGGCGGTGCCGGGGGCCGCGGCGCAGACGAAGTCCTTGCCGGGCACTTTGCCCGCGGCGACGAACTCACCCTTGGCCCAATCGCCCATCAGCTGCATGCCGGCCTGGCCGTTGATCACCATGGCCGTGGCCAGGTTCCAGTCGCGGCCTGGGGCGTTGCGGTCGGTGTAGTCCTTGATGCGCTTGAAGGTGGTGAGCACCTTCTCCATCGTCGGGCTCTTGAGCGTGGCTTGATCGAGTTGCACCAGGGCCTTCTTGTAGAACTCCACGCCTCCCACACCCAGCGCCACCGATTCGAAGGTGGTGAAGTCCTGCCAGTTCTGGCCGCCGTGGGCCACCGGGATCACGCCAGCCTTCTTGAGCGCCTCGGCCGCGGAGAAGAATTCGTCCCAGGTGGTGGGCAGCTTCACACCGGCCTTGGCCAGCACGGCCGGGTTGGCCCAGATCCAGTTGACACGGTGCACGTTGACCGGCGCGGCCACGTAGCTGCCCTTGTACTTCAGGCCATCGGCGATGGGCTTGGGCAGCAAGGCATCCCAGTTGTTCGCCTTGGCCACATCATCGATGTTGGCCAGTACGCCCTCGCGGGCCCACTCCTGGATCGAGGGCCCCTTGATTTGCGCCGCAGCCGGTGCGTTGCCCGAGACGACACGCGACTTGAGCACCGTCATCGCCGAATCGCCGCCGCCGCCCGCGACGGCGAAATCCCGCCAGGTGTGGCCCAGCTTGAGCATCTGGCCCTTCAGGGCGGTGGCAGCCTTGGCTTCGCCGCCGGAAGTCCACCAATGCAGCACTTCCACTTCGCCCGCGGTGGCGGCCGTGCCCAGGCCCAGGGCGACACAGGCGGCCAGGGCCTGCAAGGGTTGGCGCACGAGGCGGCGGGGGGTGGGACGGGTCAGGGTCATGTCCTTGCTCCTCAGGTTGTGGATTTGCACGTTCCGCTCAGGGATGGCCGCGCAATGTTAAGAAAAAATTAAACAAACATCCAGACAGCATTAATGAGGGATTACCCGGGTTTGCCGCGGATCGCACCCCCGCGGAAACGCTGATGCTGCGATGCGACCCTGCGCTTACGCTCGGCAGGTGCCGGCGTGACTCCTGCCGCGACATTCCACAAGAAATCTTCTGGAGATGCCCATGAACCCGAACCGTCGTCGAATGATCCTGGCCGCTGGTCTGGCACCCGCCCTCGGGGCATGGGCGCCGCTGGCCTGGGCCCAGCAGGCCTTCGAATCGATCCTGATGTTCGTGCCGGCCGCCCCTGGGGGCGGCTGGGATGGCACGGCCCGGGCCATCGAGGCCGCCTGCAAGGCGGCCGGCTTGGTGGGCAGTTTCCAGTTTGAGAATGTCGGCGGTGCTGCCGGCATGGTGGGCTTGCCGCGCTTTGTGAACCAGCGCCGGGGGCAGGGCAATGCGATGATGGTCGGCGGCTCGGTGATGGTGGGCGGAGGCATTGCCAACAAGAGCCCGGTCACGATCAAGGACGTCACGCCGCTGGCAAGGCTGACGGAGGAGGCTGGTGTCATCGTGGTGCCCGCCAGCAGCCCGCACAGGACCTGGAAGGATCTGGAAAACGCCCTGCGCGCCGACCCGAGGGCCGTGAGCGTGGCCGGCGGCTCCTCGGGTGGGACGGACCACCTGTTGCTGGGGCTGATCCTGCGCGCCCTGGGCAAGAACCCGCGCGAGGCGGCCTATGTGGCCTTCGCCGGCGGCGGCCCGGCCACGGCGGCGGTGCTGGGGGCCCAGGTGGTAGCCGGGATCTCAGGCTATTCCGAGTTCGCCGAGCACATCCGCAGCGGGCGACTGCGCGCCCTGGCGGTGTCGGGCAGTGCCCGCATCCCGGGTGTGGACGTGCCCACGCTGAAGGAGCTGGGCCTGGGTGTGACGGCCGCCAACTGGCGCGGCGTATTCGGGGCCCCCGGCATCTCGGCGGCCCAGCGCCAGGCGCTGATCGACCTGCTCACCCGCATGCATGCCTCGCCGGCCTGGAAGGACGTGCTCGAGCAGCGCAAATGGACCGATGTCTTCCTCGCCGGTGATGCGTTTGCGCAGATGCTGGCGGCGGACATCGCGGCCACCGAGGCGGTGATGAAGGACCTGGGCCTGGCATGACGGGGCCGCTGCGACGGCGTGCCGGCCCGGTGTGCATGGGCCTGGCGCTGTTGGCCCTGGTGGCGCTGGCGGCCTGGCAGGTCGGGTTGATTCCCGAGCCGCCCGTGTTTGCGGCGGTGGGCCCCGCCGTGATGCCGCGAATCCTGGTGGCAGCGCTGGCGGGGCTGTCGGTCCTGTACCTGGCCATGAGCCTGTTGGGCCGCAGCAGCGATGTGATGCTGGACGAGCACGAATCACCGCTGCCAGGCCGGCAGGGGCGGGTCGCCTGGATGATCGCCGGCCTGGCGGCTTTACTGGGCCTGACACCGGTGCTGGGCATCGGGCTGGCCGGGGTGATCGCCTTCGTGAGCATCGCACGGGCCTTCAACAGCAGGCGCTGGGGCCGTGACCTGCTCGTCGGGACGATCGTCTCCTTTGCGGTGTGGGGCCTGTTCGACCGGCTGCTGGGTGTCCCGCTTGGCCGCTTCGCGAGCTTCCTGCCCTGGCCCTGAGCGCGAGCGTCCACCCCGCCCATGCTGTCGTCCCCCTCTCTGCCCACGCCATGGACACCTTCGCAGCCCTGATGGGCGGCTTTGCCGCCGCCTTGCAGCCCGAGATCCTGCTCTACGGCTTCCTGGGCTGCCTGCTGGGCACGATGGTGGGCGTGCTGCCCGGCATCGGTCCGGCGCTGACGATCGCCTTGCTGCTGCCGCTGACCTACAAGGTGCCGGCTGCCGCGATGTTCGTGATGTTTGCCGGCGTGTACTACGGGGCAATGTACGGGGGCTCGACCACCTCGATCCTGATCAACACGCCAGGTGAATCGGCCACGGTGGTGACGGCCCTGGAGGGCTACCGCATGGCCCAGCGGGGACGCGCCGGGCCGGCCCTGGCCACGGCGGCTATCGGCAGCTTCGTCGCCGGCACGCTGGCCACGCTGGCGCTGACCTTCGTGGCCCCCTGGGTGGTGGACGTGGCCTTGCGCTTCGGGCCGGCCGAATACTTCAGCTTGATGCTGCTGTCGCTGGTGGCCGTCTCGGCCGTGCTGGGCCGTTCGGTGCTGCGCGGCCTCATCGCCCTGGGGCTGGGGCTTCTGGTTGGTCTGGTGGGCATCGACCTGCAAACCGGCCAGCCGCGTTTCACCTTCGGCCGGGCCGAGTTGCTCGACGGCGTGGAGTTCACGGCCGTGGCGGTGGGCCTGTTCGCGGTGGGCGAGGCGCTGTACCTGGCCTGGCAGGGCCGGGCCGGCAAGGGCGAGGTGCTCAAGGTGCAGGGGCGGGTGTGGCTCACGCGCCAGGACTGGCGGCGCAGCTTCTGGCCTTGGGTGCGGGGCGCGGGCTTCGGGTTTCCGATCGGTGCCCTCCCAGCCGGCGGCGCCGAGTTGCCCACGCTGCTGTCGTATTACACCGAGAAGAAGCTCTCCAGGCACAAGGAGGAGTTCGGCCACGGGGCCATCGAAGGCGTGGCCGGGCCGGAAGCGGCCAACAATGCCTCGGCCGCGGGCGTGTTGATGCCGCTGTTGACGCTGGGCATTCCCACCTCGGCGACCGCCGCGGTCATCCTCTCGGCCTTCGAAAGCTATGGCCTGCAGCCCGGGCCGACGCTCTTCACGTCGCAGTCCGGCCTGGTGTGGACCTTGATCGCCAGCCTGTACATCGGCAATGTGATTTTGCTGATGCTCAACTTGCCACTGGTGGGGCTGTGGGTGAAGCTGCTGTCGATTCCGGTGCCGCTGCTTTATGCGGGCATCATCCTGATCTCCACCGTCGGGGTCTATGGTGCAGGCAACTCGCTGTTCGATGTGGGCCTGCTGTATGTCTTCGGCGTGATCGGCTATGCGATGCGGCGCTTCGATTTCCCTGTGGCGCCGCTGGTGGTGGGGCTCATCCTCGGACCGATGATGGAGCAGTCGATGCGCCAGGCGCTCACGATCAGCCAGGGCCAGTGGAGCACCTTCGTGACCCGGCCGATCTCCGGCGCACTGCTGCTGATTGCGGCGCTGCTGCTCGTGCTCCCACCGCTGTGGAAGGCCGTATCAGGGCGCAGCCAACGGTAGGCGCACCACGGCCCGCAGGCCGTGAGGCTGCACCGGCTCCAGATGCACCTGGCCGGCGTGGCGCTCGACGATCTCCTTGACGATGGCGAGCCCCAGTCCGCAACCTTGGCCGTCATGGCTGGCGCGCACGAACCGCTCGAAGACGCGCCGGTGGGCATCGGGGCCGGCCTCAGGGGGCAAGCCCGGCCCGTCGTCCTCGACCACCACCTCGGCCTGCCCCTGCGTCGCGCAGCTGCGCACGGTGACGCTGGCGCCACGTCCGGCGTAGCGCACCGCGTTGTCGATCAGATTGAGCAGCACCTCGCGCATCAGCAGGCTGTTGCCCAGGATGGGCAAAGGCTCGACGTCGCGGTCCTCGACCCCGAGGTCCACCCCGGCCTGCAAGGCTCGGGGCACCTGTTCGGCCGTGACCTCGCGCACCAGCCGGGCCAGGTCGAAGCGGCGGCGTCCGAGGGTCGCGGCCGATTCGGGCTCGGCCCGCGCCAGCACCAGCAACTGCCCCACCAGGTGGGCGGCGCGGGTGGCGCTTTCATGGACACGCTGCAGCCTCGCACGCAGCGCCGGGTCCTGCGCCTCGGCCAGGGCCAGCTCGGCTTGCGACTTCAGCCCGGCCAAGGGGGTGCGCAACTGGTGGGCGGCGTTGCTGATGAAGCGGCGTTGCGTGCTCACGTTTTCCTGCACCTGGGCCAGCAGGCTGTTGACGGCTTGGGCCAGGGCGCGCACCTCCTGGGGGGCGGCTTCCAGTTCGATAGGGGCCAGGTCGTTGGGGGCTCGGTCTTCCACTACCGCTTGCAGCCGCGCCAGCGGGGCCAGGCCGGTGCGGATGCCCCCCCAGACGATCAGCGACATCAGCAGGATCAAGCCCGACAGCGGCAAGGCGGTGTCGATCAGGATTTGCCGAGCCAGCTCCTCACGGCTGGCCCGGCTCTTGGCCAGTTGCACGAGCATGCGCTGCGGCGAGGCTTTGTCGCCATAAGTCAGGTACAAGGCAGCCACGCGCACAGGCACCCCATCGACCAAGCCGTCGTAGAAATAAGGCCGATCCAGTTGCAGATGGGGAATGGGCGGAGGCGGCGGCAGCGTGTTGTTGCCCAGGATGAACTGGCCCGGCGGTGTGCTGACCATGTAATAGACGCGGTCGTCGGGGTCTGTTTCCAAGATGGCCTGGGCAGCCTTCGGCAAGTCGATCAACAGGCCATTGTCGATGGGCTTGACCTGCTGCGCCAGCGCACGGGAGGATTGATACAGACTGCGATCGATCGCCAGATTGGCGTAGCGTGCCGCCACGCTGTAGGTGACGAAGGCGGCTGCAATCCACAGCACGAGCTGAGGAATGAGCAGCCACCACATCAAGTGGCGGTGCAGGGAGCGCCGCCCCGGGGCCAGACCCAGGCGTGCCTGCAAGGCGCTCCAGCGCGAGGGGTTCACGCTTTGGGGTCCGTTTCGAGCAAGTAGCCCAGCCCGCGCACGGTGCGGATGGACAACCCGGAGGGCTCCAGCTTGCGTCGCAGACGATGGATGTACACCTCGATCGAGCCGGCCGGTTCGCCCTTGGCCCCCGCCTCTCCGCTCCAGACCTGGGTGATCTGTTCTTTGGTGACCACCTTGTCTCGCTGGCTGAGCAGCAGCTCCAGCAAGGACCATTCCCGCGGTGACAAGTCCACCGGTTCGCCAGCGACGGTGGCTCGTCGCGCATCGCGGTCCATGAGCAGCTGTCCGGCTTGCAGCATGGCTGCATGGCCTGGCTGCGCCCGCCGCAGCAGAGCCCGCACCCGGGCTTCGAGTTCGGGAAACTCGAAGGGCTTGGTCAGATAGTCGTCGGCCCCGGCGTTGAGCCCCTCGACGCGGTGCTCCAAATCGCACAACGCGGTCAACACCAGGATGGGCTGGGCCGGCTTGCTGGCGCGCACGCGCTTGAGCACGGTCAGCCCATCGACCAGCGGCAGGCCGATATCGAGAATGGCGGCATCGAAGTGCTGGCGGTTGAGCAGGTATTCGGCCACCGCGCCGTTCTCGGCGGTCTCCACCTCGAAGCCGGCGTGTTCGAGGTTGGCCACCAGGGCATCGGCGAGGATGGCGTCGTCTTCGGCAAGCAAGAGTCGCATGCCAAAAGCTTAACGTGAAATTACAGGCTCCGTCCTGGGGCTTGCACTATGGGCGAGGACGGATCGCAGGGCCGGGTGGCCTCGATCGGCCTCGGGGGGGCAGGGGCTGAAGGCCGGCCCGCGCTGCGGGCTTTCAGCACTCGACGATGTTGACGGCCAGCCCGCCGCGGGCGGTTTCCTTGTACTTGGTTTTCATGTCCGCCCCGGTCTCCCACATGGTCTTGATCACCTGGTCGAGGCTCACATGGTGCACCCCGTCGCCGCGCAGGGCCATGCGCGCGGCGTTGATGGCCTTCACCGAGGCGATCGCGTTGCGCTCGATGCAGGGGATCTGCACCAGCCCGCCCACGGGGTCGCAGGTCAGGCCCAGGTGGTGCTCCATGCCGATCTCGGCGGCGTTTTCTACCTGTTCGGGCGTGCCGCCCATGACGGCGCAGAGGGCGCCGGCAGCCATCGAGCAGGCCACGCCCACCTCGCCTTGGCAGCCCACCTCGGCACCGCTGATCGAGGCGTTCTCCTTATAAAGGATGCCGATCGCCCCGGCCGTGAGCAGGAAGTCGATCACGCCGGCCTCGGTGGCGCCGGGCACGAAGCGGGTGTAGTAGTGCAGCACGGCCGGCACGAT
>NZ_JBKBVU010000154.1:0-289 GCF_046289365.1 Caldimonas sp.
AGGCTTGAGGTAGGGGTTGTTGGCCGCGAACAGGATCTTGCGCGCCACGATCGACAGCACGCCTCGGAAAGCCGGAATCGCCGCGCCGAGGCGGCTCATCAGGTAGTCGTTGCGGCCCTGAGTGGCCGCGCCGCCCATCACGTCGATCTCGCCGACCACGCCGCCTTCGCGCTCGTCGCCGCCGAAGAGCGTCGGCTTGTCGATCGACAGGCGCCCCAGCCCGTGGCCACTGACCAGCGGCGCGCGGCTGGCATCGCCCCAGGCGGTGCGCTCGCCGATCTGGATTTCC
>NZ_JBKBVU010000154.1:299-7327 GCF_046289365.1 Caldimonas sp.
CGGCCCCTGGCACAGCACCAGGTGCAGGCCGATGCGGTAGCGGTAGCCGACGGTCTGGCTCTTGCTTCGGCCGCCCATCAGGCACGCTCCTGCCGCATCGCTTGCTGCCGGGCGTGCTCGACCACGCGCTGCGCCATCGCATCACCCGTGGCCAGCAGCGTCTGCGCATCGATGCCTTTGCGCAGAAAGGCGCTGAAGTCCAGGCCGTGCCGCGTGAACCAGGTGCGCGTACCGTGCACGCACAGGCCGGCGGCGCGCACGTGGCCGATGGTGACGATGAGGGGCTCGCGCACTCCGGCGCTCATTTCTTGCCGCCCTTCTTCTTGATGGGTTCGCCCTCCAAGTCGCCGTACCACACGACGTTGGCGCCACGGATCAGCACCGCGCCGAACACGACGGGGATGGGCCGGCCTTCCTCGGCGGTGGGGGCGTCGACGTCGGAGAGCGACGCCGGCTTGGGTTCGGGTGGTTTCGGGGCGAGCGCGGCCGAGACCACGGCCGCCACCACGATGACGACGAGGTACCACATGGATAGGACTGGGGGGCGTCAGAACACGCCCGTCGAGAACGGGTTCTTGCTCGGGATGGCGGGAAAGCCGCCGTAGTTGGCGAGGTTGTTGAAACGCGCCTGACAGGTGGCCGTGGTGTGGTCGCAGCCCGCCACGAGCACGACCTCGGTGCCTGAAGCGATGGCCACCGGATAGAGCAACTCCACCGCGTCGGGATCGTCACGTACGATCATGTGGCGGGCACCGTCCGGCATCTGCAGCCAGCCGCCGGCGAGCATCCCTGACACCGAGGGCGGCACACCGCCTTCGATAAAGATGAGCGGACCCTCGGTCCACCCAACCACCGCACTGGCGGTGATGGGAAACGCCCCGCAGGCCGCCGAATAGAGCACGTGCGAGCAGGTGCGGCTGTAGAGCCGCCGCAGGCCGATGCGCTTGAGACTCACCTGCGCCGACTCGCAGCGGATGCGGGCCTGATCGTCGCTGACCTCGACGCCCAGCACCCGGCCCATCCAGCGCACGGTAAGGGCGATGCCGCTGGTGTGGATACGCGCTGCGATCAACCGCACGGCGGTGGCCTCGCCGGTGATGGCCGCCTGCAACAGATGGCGCACCAAGGCGTGGTCGGGTGGCAGACGCAGCTCCAGCGCCGACTTGGCCGCCTCGGCGCCCAGTGCGAGCGTACTGCGCTCGATCGGGCAACGCTCGTAGCGCTGGCCGTCGATGTCCACGTCGAACTCGTGCGGGGTGAGCCGCACGCTGAAGCTGGCGCCCTCGAAGACGTAGAGCTCGACTTCGGTCAGAGCCATTTCGCTCATGGTCAGGACGGGGTGTAGGTGTGGCGGTCATTGCCGCGCGGCTCGGGCAACTGGCGCGCGGTGAGGGGAATCTCGACCAGCTCCGGGCTGTGCCAGTACAGCTCGACGGCATCGTGGTCAAGGCGGCAGCGGGCCAGGCGCGCGACGCGGCTGCCCGCCGGCACCGGCGCCTCCAGCCCCGAGCGCAGCACCAGCACCAGATGTTGATCCCGATGGCAGGTGGCGGTCAGCGCGTGCTGCCGGCTGCCGTCCGGATGCAGGATCAGGCAGGCGGCGGGGCGCTGCCAGAAGGCGGACGAGTCCTCGCCCGTCACCCGCAGAAAGCCATCCTCGGGATCGGCGTCGGCGCTCACCCACAGCACCGGCGCCAGCCCATCGGGTAGCCAGAAGGCACCCAGGCGGCCCTGGACCCGCTCCAGCCGTGCCCGCCAGCGCTCGATGTCCTCGGGGCTGCTGGCCAGGTAGCGGCGCTGGAAGGTCGTCGTCGGCCACGGGTCGTCGCGGCGCGTCCAGGGGTCGGCGGGCGAGAGGTCTTGCCGCGTGAGCACCGCCTGCACGGTGACCGATGGATCGTCGCGCCAGTTGCCATCGGGCCAGACCGGCAGGCCATCGAGCAGCGGATCGCCCAGCAGGTCCATGTCGGGCAGGGGCGCAGGCGCGAGGCTCGCGGTCACGCGGCCGCCGACTACGCCGGGCATCCACTGGGCGAAGTCAGCCGCCTCGCTGGCCATGCCCCACGCCAGCGGCATGACCGTCGCACCCGCTGGCACGGCGCGAGACAATGGATCGGCGAGCCACAGCTGGATGGGCTCCACGTGCGATAGCCGCGCGGTCTGCCAGCCATCGGCGGCGCGGATCAGGATCCAGCGCTCATCCCCATCCCAGCCCTGCAGCCCATCGAAGTCCAGCCGCACGTCGGCTGCCAGCGGCCCAAACGTGTCTGACTTCACTGGGGTGACGGCCAGCGCCATGGCGCCTGCCTCCACGGCTTCGGTAATGTGCGCGGCGTGCTGCGGCAGTGGCCACAGCGCCCTCTGCCCGAGATGGTCGGCCAGCCAGTCGGCCACCAGCGCATCGGTGGCGCGGCCATGGCCCACGGCGTATGTGAGCCAGCGCCGGGGCACGCGCCGCAGCCCTTGGCGGGCCTCGTTGCCGCTGGCGGTCCGCGTGACGCTGGTCTGCCACTGCAGGCGCTCCACCAGCGGCTCGGCCCAGTCGTGGCCGAAGGCGAACACACCGCGCGGGGCATCCGGCCACGGCGCATCGCCAAAGGCATCCATACCGGTGGCGACGATGGCGCTTGATGCCGTATCCCGGCGCAGCACTTCGACCAGAATCGCGGGGGCTTCGATGGGCGGCCAGGGGCCGGCCAGCGATTCCGCGAGCAGGCGGGCTGCCGAATCGGGCGGCCAGGGCGAGGCCGCCGTCTCTGGTGTGATCTGGGCTGCGCCCGTGCCGAAGGCCGCCCGGGCGAGCGCTTCGGCCCGCAAGGCGGCCAGAGCGGGGCCCGGCACCGGCGCGCTGCCCAGCTCCACCCGCTGCTCGGCAAGGAGGTGCTCGGTCATGCCGACTCCACGCCGAACTCAGCGTCGTTGAAGGCTGACTCCGTCCACTGGACGTTGCCGTTCGGGTTGCGCTCAAAGAGCGCCGTGTGCCAGGCCAGCTGTTCTTGCAGGATGAGGTCGGCGCTCACCGCGGTCTGCGCGCCGCTGGCCACCAACCCCTTGACCTTGCCCAGACCCGCGTCGGTCTTGCGGGCGAGCATCGTCACCTGCACGCCATGAATGGCAGGGGTGGCCATCGCCGGCAGCGGCGCGATGTCGAACGTCTGGCGCAAACCGGCCGCGTTGGCGCGGATGCTGCTCGCCTCATCGCCGTCGCTCACGGCAGCCCAAGCGGACGCCGCGCCTTCGACCGTCCACTGGTTGAGGCTGCCGTTGGCCTGTGCCGGGAGCGCATCCACCCGCACATCGCCCAGAAAGGTGTTGTTGATGGTGCCCGAGGTGTCGGCCAGATAGAGGTCGTCCACGTCCACCGTGACCGGGCAAGGATCGCCCGGCACGGCGCCGACGAAAGCCGTGAGCAGCTGAACGCCGCCTTGCACCGTGTTCTGGGCGGTCAGCTGGATGGCGAGGATGCCGTTGACGCGCACGCTCAAGACGCCGTTGCTCGTGCCTTGCGTGACCTGCAGCTCGACGTAGTGCCAGCCGCGTGCCGGCGCGGTGGCCACCGAGGTCGAGATCAACTGGTCGTAGCCCCACTGGCGACGGTAGAGCGTCAAGCGCCCGTCTTCGCCGATCTTGACGAGATGCGCCACCTGCGCCGACGCATCGCGCACGCCCAGCAGCACGGGGGCCTCGCCGGTGTTCTCGAAGGGCGCGACGCGAATCGCCGCGCCCACGATGAGGCTGGTCTTGGTGGCGTCGAGGTTCTTGACGTAGCCGCCGCCCGAGCCTGCCGGCAGGCGCAAGGCGTAGGACGAAGGCCGCCGGCCGGGGATGCGCTGTGCCTGTGGCGAGAGGTACGCCGCCTTGCCGCGCGAAAGCCACGGCTGGTCGAAGGGGTCGGGCTGCTGCGGGTCGTAGTGGTCGAAGCCGTCGATGAAGATCAGGGCCATGGCCTCATCCTTGCAAGGCAGCACGCACCGCGCGGGCGTTCCTGCCGATGATGTTGAGGATCACCCGCTCGCCAGCGGGCGTCTGAAGATGGTCGTGCGTCACGCCGGGGTCGATCGCGTTGACGATGCGGATTGCGTTGTTGACCTGCGGCTGCGCGGGCGCCACGTTCACTTGCGGCACGAGGCCGCCAGCAGCCAGGGCCAGGCGCTGGCCGTCCCAGGCAGGCGGGGCCTTGAGGCCATTGACGGCATCCAGAAACGCCACGCCCACGCGCTTGACGGCAGCGGCCCGCACCACGTACTCGCCGGCCGAGAGCCGCGCGGGGATGGAATCGGACGTCGCGGTGCCGGGGCCGGTGACGAAGCCACCGGACGCAAACTTCTTGACCTTGCCCATCAAGGCCATGACCGCGGCCACCATGGCCGCCATCGCGGCAATCGCCAGCCCCGGCCCCACAATGGGAATCGCGGCCTGGGACGCCGCCGCCCCGGACCCTGCCTCGGCGGCGTTGGCGCTGACCTTGGCGGCTGCTTCGGCCTGCTTGGTGGCCACCGACTGGGCGGCAGCGACCTGCTCGATGGCCGCTTCCTGCTGCGCGAAGCCCAGCTTCATCGCGAGCATCTTCGCCTGCATCGCCACCCACTGCTGCAAGGGCTGGATGACCAGGTGCTGCAGGAAGGCCTCCGAGATGCTGCGGAAGATGTTCGAGAGCCCTTCGCGCAACGTCTGCGCCCCACTGACGATGCCCTGCACGGCCTGCCCGAACCCTTCGCCGATGCGGTTCCACACCGGCGCGAGTTCGTCGGTCACGAGCCGCGTGCGCTCCAGCTCGTTGCGCCACGCCGCCACGCGGATCGCGGCGTCCGGCCCGATGGCCTCAGCCGCCTGCTGCATCACGGGCAGCAGGCGCTGCATCTCGGTGGCCGATTCGCGCTGCAAGGCGACGATTTGCTGCCGCGCCTGCGCTTCGGTGAGCAAGCCCGCCTGGGTCTGGATCTGGATCGCCTCCTGGGCGTTGCGCAGCCGCTCGGTGACGAGGCGCCACTCTTGCTCCAGCCGGGCCAAATTGGCCTGCGCAGCCTTCACATCGATCAGCCGGTCGATGAGCGAGACGCCGTCGGCGTCACTCTCGGCCGCCAGCCGCGCGCGCAGATCCCGATAACTGCGCTCGATGGCCGCTCGCCGGTCGGCATCGGTGGCCGTACCGGTGACCTGGGCCAGTTCCTCGCGCGCGGCCGCCAGCGCATCGGCCAGTTCGCGCTCGGCCTGCGCCGACTTGCGAGCGTTGGCCTGCTCGATGTCGGCGCGCTTGTCGTTGAGGATGATCAGCTCGGCCTCGAGCCGTGCGACCTCGCCCCGGGCCCGCAGGCGCTCGTTCTCGTTGCCGCTTGTGGCGGCCACCTGCCGGCTGCGGGCCAGTTCCTGCTGCCGGCGCTCGATCTCGGCGTCGATCGCCTGCTGCTCGAGCGCGGTCTTGCGCGCGTGGTAGTCGCGCAGCGAGATCAGGCGGTCTTGCAGGGCCTGATCGAGTGTGCGTTGCTGGCGCTCGAGGCCGTCCTTGAGCAAGGCGAATTCGGCGTCCAACTGCGCCTTCATCAGCGCGGTCTGCGCGCCGGTGCTGTCCTGGGCAGGCTTGGGTTTGGCCAGCCGCTGCAGCAGCTCCGCATCAGCCTGGATCCGGGGTGCCCGGACTTCGATCGGCTTGGGGTCGAAGAGACTGTCGCGAAACGCGGCCAGTTCGTCCAGGCGGCGCACGAGGCTGCCCTTGAGCTCGGCGATGATCGCCTTCGCGCCAGCGGTGTTGCCGCGCAAGGCCTCGACCGCCGCCGCCATGCCGGCGCCGATCGCCTCGCCCAAGGCGACGAAGGCCTTGCCGACGGTGGCCGCGCCCAGCGCCAGGGTCTTGAGCACGAGCACCACGCCGTCGAGCACCGCGCGCAAGGCGCCACCTTGCTTGGCCGACTCGACCATGCCGGCGGCCATTTCGTTCATCGCCGGCAGGAACGCCTCGATCACCCGGTTGGCGATGCTGGTGGCGGCCAGCTTCACCTTGGCCAGGGCGTCGTTGAAGGCTTCGGCCTGCGCGGCGGTCTCACCGCCGATCTGCACGCCGAGCGCCTCCATCTCGCCGGTGAGCGCCGCGATGCCTTCGCGGCCCTGGTTGAGAAAGGGGATGAGTTCGGCGCCACTCTTGCCAAAGAGCTCGACGGCCAGCGCCGACTTCTGCGCCCCATCGGGCATGGCCGCAAAGCGCTCGGCCAGATCGAGCAGCACCGCGTCAGTGGCGCGGAGCCGACCGTCCTGGTCCTGGAAGGCCACGCCGAGCGCTTCGAAGCGCCGGGCGGACTCCTCCGAGCCCGTGGCCGCCTCGAGCATCGCGGTGGCGAGCTTCTTGAGCCCGGTCTCGAAGGTCTGCGCCGAGACACCGGAGAGTTCGGCCGCCGGCACCAGGGTGGACAGCGACTCCACCGTGATGCCCACGCGCTGCGAGAGCTTGTTGAGGGCATCGGCCGACTCCAGCGCCGACTTGACCATGGCCCCCAGGCCCGCCGCCGACAGGGCCACGCCGAGCCCGGCGAGCAGGCCGTTGACGCTCTTGGCCGCATCGGCCAAGCCGCCCAGGCCCCGCTTGACCGAGTCGAAGGCACCGCGCGTCTCGTCGACGGCGCGGATGAGGATTTGGGCGCGGTTGTTTGCCATCAGGCCTGGTCCAGTTCTCGTTGAATCGCCCGCGCCAAGCCCGACAAGGCGGGTTGCACCCCGGCAGCGAGATCAAAGCGGCGCTTCAGATCCACCCGCCGCACCAGCACGGCAATCGGAATCTCCTGGCCGCGCTGCAGACGCTTGACGCCGGAGCGCTGCCGCTCGGCGCGCTTGAAGCGGCCAAGCTGCGCGGCGTTTTCCTGGAGGTTTTCGGCCATCAGCAGCACGCGCCCGTCCTTCTCGACGAAGAAGGCGTTGCCCGAGCGCATCAGGCCGTCGATGACCTGACGGAAGCGCTTGGGGCCGATCCGTCCCGGCAGCAGCGGGATCAGCAGATTGCCGCTCACGGTGCCGCCCTGGGTGTGGATGCCCAGCCAGGG
>NZ_JBKBVU010000155.1:0-7289 GCF_046289365.1 Caldimonas sp.
TGCCGGCGCACCAGATGGCCCAGCGCCGTCTCGAAGGACTGCTCGGCCAGGGTCTGGGAGGCCGCGTCGGCCTGGACGGCCCGGCGCGAGAGGGTCAGGTACTGCAGGATGCGCCCGCCGGGGTAGCCGGCGAACGGCGGGCTCGCCGACGCCACCGCATCGACGGCCTCGCGCGGGATGAGCAGGCACCAGCCCGGTTCGGTGGCGGTGTAGGTGGCGGTGACCGGCCGGGCCCCCATCAACGCGCCGACCGGAAAGACATCGCCGCCCTCGTACTGGAAGCCGGTGGCCTCCAGGTCGGCCAGCCCCCGCCGGCCGGTCACCGCCCCGGCCAACACGGCATACAAGGTGTGGACCGGCCCGTCCTCGGGGCGGCGCAGCACCTGGCCAGGCACGCAACGCAGCAAGGTGGCGGCGTCGAGAAGCTGCTCGATGTGTGCCGGCTGCATCTGTGAGAACGGCGGATGCGGCTGCAAGGCCGCCAGCCACTGCGCCCGCCCGGGACGCTCGGCAGGGGAAAGGGCCGGTGGGTCCATGGGCAGGGGGTGGCGGTGCCCAACGGTCAGGAGGCTGGCCCCTCGGGGCGCGCCACCGGCAGGGTGCCGGTCTGGGGGGCTGGCAGGGGCGGCAGTTCCAGCGTGAGGGCCACCGTCCCGTCGCGCGGGCCGAGAGCGGCGCTGCGGTGGCCCAGACTGAGCAGCACGAGTTCGCCATCGACGGCGTGGCCCACCGCATAGGCGCGCGGCGTCTTGCCATCCACCGCGATGAGCGCCACGCCAGGCCCCGCGCTGCCGGGCGCCGGGGCCATCAGGCCGAGCAGCTTGAAGCGGCTGCTCTGCGCACTGGGGCCGGGGGCGGCCGGGCTGGCCGCTCGGGGGCCGCCCCCCAGAAGGCGCAGCACCGAGGCGGCACTGCCGGACTGCGCCACGACGGTGCCGGCATGCGACGGCACGGGCAGCGGCGAACTGCCCAGGCGCAGCGCCCAGAACGTCGCACTGGCGGCGGCCAGGGCCCAGACGACGAAAGCACCGAGTTTGGCGAACATCAGCCCATTATGATTCAAGGCCTGCCCGGCAGACGTGTTGTCACCCGGGGTGTGGCGCTCGCGCTATGCTGCACGGGGGCCGCCGTGTCCCGAACCCTCCTGGTGGACCCTGAATCTGCGAGACCCATGACTTCGACCCTGACTTCCTGGCGCCATCGCGCCGCCCGTCACCTGCACCGCGGCTTCACGCTGATCGAGCTGATGGTGGTGCTGGTGGTGATCGGCATCCTGGCTGCGTTGATCGTTCCCAACGTGCTCGACCGCGCCGACGACGCCCGCGTGACGGCTGCCCGCACCGACGTCAACAACCTGATGCAAGCGCTCAAGCTCTACCGACTGGACAACCAGCGCTACCCCACGGCCGAGCAGGGCCTGCAGGCCCTGGTGGCCAAGCCCACCACGGCCCCGATCCCGCCGAACTG
Organism: Caldimonas sp.; assembly: GCF_046289365.1. NCBI lineage: Bacteria > Pseudomonadati > Pseudomonadota > Betaproteobacteria > Burkholderiales > Sphaerotilaceae > Caldimonas > Caldimonas sp. Next base: position 1,468 of record NZ_JBKBVU010000155.1, read on the forward strand.
GAAGCCCTACCTGGACAAGCTGCCCAACGACCCCTGGGGGCGCCCCTACCAGTACCTGAACCCCGGGGTGCGTGGCGAGATCGACGTGTTCAGCTTCGGGGCCGACGGCCAGGCCGGCGGGGACGGTCTGAACGCGGACATCGGGTCCTGGCAGTGAATGTGCCACGCCCTGTGTGCTTGGCGCGCCAGCCGTCGGGAATCGGCGCGGCCGGCTCCGCGGCGCCTGCTCGCAGGGCTGGTGGGGTGCACGGGGCTGAGATGCTTGGCGAGCGTCGCCCATCTCGTGCAGCCCGGCGCGGCTTCACGCTGCTGGAATTGCTGATCGTGGTGAGCCTGATGGCGGTGGTGGTGGGCACCGTCAGCCTGGCGGTACGCGACCCGCAGGCCACCGCGCTGGAACGCGAGGCCGAGCGCCTGGCGGCGCTGCTGGAGTCGGCGCGGGTCGAGTCCCGGGCCTCCGGCGTGGCGGTGCGCTGGGTGCCGACGGCCGGGGGCTTTCGCTTCGTCGGCCTGCCCGAGAGCCTGGCGCTGCCCACCCACTGGTTGCATGAGGGGGTGCGCGCCGAGGCCTACGGAGCCGGGGGGCTGACGCTCGGGCCGGACCCGCTGATCGGGGCGCAGCGCGTGACGCTCGCACTGGAGGATCGGCGCCTCACCGTGGCCACCGACGGCCTGCAGGCCTTCGCGATCGCCCCATGAAGCACTCGCCGCGAGGGTTCACGCTCGTCGAGGTGCTGGTGGCGCTGGCCGTGGTGGCGCTGGCGCTGTCGGCAGGCGTCAAGGCGGCCGGGGCCCTGAGCAGCAACGCTGAGCGCCTGAGCGACAACATGGCGGCGCAATGGTGCGCCGAGAACCAGCTCGCCGGCCTGGTGCTGGCACGGCAGTTCCCCTCGGTGGGCGACGTCAGCTTCGCCTGCGAGCAGGCTGGACGGGCTTACACGGGCCAGTTGCAGATCCGGCCCACGCCAAACCCCAACTTCCGCCGCGTCGATGCCCGCATCAGCACGCCCGAAGGGCAGCCGCTGGTGAGCTTGTCGACCATCCTGCCCCGGTACTGAGATGCGCCGGCACCACGGCTTCACGCTGATCGAGGTGCTCGTCACCGTCACCATCCTGGCCATCGTGGCCGCTCTGGCCTGGCGCGGGGTGGACGGCATCGTGCGCACCAAGGAGATCGCCGAGGCCCGGCTCGACCAGGTGCTGCGCCTGAACACCGTGCTGGCCCAGTGGGAGGCCGATCTCGCCGCGCTGCACGACACCCGGTTGGTGCCGGCCCTGAGCTTTGATGGCAGCGCCGCACGGCTGACGCGGCGCAGCGAACAAGGCGTGCAGATGGTGGTGTGGACCCTGCGGGGTCGGCAATGGCACCGCTGGGCCAGCGCGCCGGTGACGCGCCGCGCCGAGTTGCAGGATGCCTGGATGCGCTCGCTGCAATTGCTGGGCGGCGAGCCGGGCGACCTGGCCGCCTTGCCAGGCGTGGGGCAGTGGCAGCTCTATTTCTGGCGCAACAACGCCTGGACGAACCCGCAGTCCACCGGAGACCAGTCGGCCGGCGACCCGCGCACCCAGGCCCTGCCCCAGGGCGTGCGGCTGGTGCTGACACTGACGCCCGAGTCGGGCCTGTCCGGCGAGGTCACGCGCGATGTCGTGTTGCGACTGAGGGCCGAATGAGCATCCAGCCGACCATGCGCCGACGACCATCCCGCGGGGCCGCGCTGCTGACGGCGATGATCATCGTGACCCTGGTGGCCACGCTGGCCAGCAGCATGCTGTGGCGGCAGTGGCGCTCGGTGCAGATCGAATCGGCCGAGCGCAGTCGCGCCCAGTCGTCGTGGATCCTCACCGGCGCGCTGGACTGGGCCCGGCTCATTCTGCGCGAGGACCGCCGCTCCGGCTCGGTGGACCACCTGTCCGAGCCCTGGGCGACGCCGCTGGCCGAGGCCCGGCTCTCCACCTTCCTGGCCGCCGGCCCGGCAGACACCGATGCCGCGCCCGACGCCTTCCTGGCCGGCCGACTGAGCGACCTGCAAGCCCGCTTCAACCTCACCAACCTGGCGCAGCCTGCCGATGCCGCACTGCCACACCGGCAGGCGCTGGAACGCCTGTGCGAGCTGCTGCATGTGGACGCGAGCACGGTCGAGGTGCTCGCCGAGGGCTTTGCTCCGCTGCCCACCGGCCAGGACGCCCCCGCCGACCGCCCCCTGATGCCACCCACCCCGGAGCTGCTGGGCTGGCTCGGGCTGGAGGCTGCCACGGTGCAGCGGCTCTCACCCTACCTGACCGTGCTGCCGCGGCCCACGCCGGTCAACCTGAACACCGCTTCACGCGAGGTGCTGGCCGCGGTGCTCGGGGTGGACCTGGCCAGCGCCGACCGGCTGGTGCAGCACCGCCAGCGCACACCGTTTCGCAGTGCGGGCGAAGCCACCCCGCTGCTGCCGCCGGGCACGAACCTGTCGGATCAGCAGGTCGGGGTCAGTTCGGACTTCTTCGAGGTGGTGGGGCAGTTGCGCATCGACCAGCGGGCCGTGCAGGAGCGCTCGCTGGTCGAGCGACGGGGGCTGCAGGTGGTCTCGCTGTGGCGGGAACGCAGCGCCCTGGTGCTCGGCGAGGGCCGCTGAACGCCCCCTCGTTCATGGGCCCGGGGGTGCCCGCCAGGGACCACCCGCGACATTTCTTCACACCGGGGGTGAAGGGATGCGCATAATGCATTGATTTCAAACGCCTTGAGGCTTGCCCAGAGGCGCCCGCCCCGGGGCGGGCGCGGGCCCTGCATCGAACCGATGGTTCTCCCGGTATGAGTCTGCTCGTCATCTCGCTGGCCCCGCGCCCGCGCCTGGGCCCCCGCGACGCCGCTGCCGCCGGCGAAGCGGCTCCGGCACTGCGTGCGCCGGCCGAGTTCGACTACGTGCTCAGCCGCGACGGTGTCCTGGTCGGCCGGCACGGACGCTGTGCCCCGGCGCTGATGCCGCGCGCCGACACGGTCGTGGCCGTGGCCCCGGCCGTCGATCTCGCCTGGCACCAGGTCAGCCTACCCAAGGCCCCGCAGGCCCGGCTGCGCGCCGCCCTGGCCGGGTTGCTCGAGGAGGCCTTGCTCGAGGACCTGGAGGACACCCATCTGGCCGTTGCCCCCGGGGCGTCGGCCACCGCGCCGACCTGGGTGGTGGCGACGCACCGCGGCTGGCTCACGCTGCAACTGGGCGCGCTGGAGGCCGCCGGCATCGTGGTCGACCGGGTCGTCCCCCAGGCCGAGCCCGGGGATCCTCCGCGCGGGTACTTCGAGCTGGCCGACCCGTCCGATGACCAGGCCCTGCGTGTGGTGTGGTCGCGCCCGGACGGGGTGCTGGTGCTGCGCCCGGCGGGCGGCCTGGTGCGGCATTGGCTGAACGGCTCCGGCGAGGAGCCGTTGGCTTCCCTGTGGAGCGCCGAACCTGCCGCGGTGGCCGCAGCCGAACAGCTGTTAGGCCAGCCGGTGGAGGTGCTGCCGCGCCCCGAGGCAGCGCTGCAGGCGGCGCAGTCTGCCTGGAACCTGCGCCAGTTCGACCTGAGCAGCCGCCCACGCGGCGTGCGGGCGCTGCGCAAGGGCTGGCACACCTTCCGAGGGCCCTCCTGGCGGCCCGTGCGGCTGGGCCTGGCGGCGCTGCTGGGCGTGCAGCTCGTGGGCCTGAACGCCTGGGCCTGGAAGCAGCGCCACGACCTGCAGGCGCTGCGCGCCGAGCAGGTCGCCTTGCTGCAGACCACCTTCCCGCAGGTGCGCGCCGTGCTCGACGCGCCGGTGCAGATGCAGCGCGAGACCGAGCTGCTGCGCGCCCGTGCCGGCCGTCCCGGGGAGACCGATCTCGAACCCATGCTGCAGGCGGTGGCCGGCGCCTGGCCGCAAGGCCGGGTGCTCGAAGGGCTGCGTTTCGAGCCCGGTCAGCTCACCGTGGCGGTGGGAGACTGGCCCGACGAGGCCGTTGCCGAACTCGCCCGGCAGCTCGAGCCCGAGGGCTGGGTGGTGGAGCGCAACGGGCCCCAGGTCACCGTGCGGCGTGCCGTGGGAGGGCGTTCATGACGCTGGAGGAATGGCGCCAACACTGGCAGCAGCAGGTGCGCTCACGCTGGAGCGCGCTGGACGAGCGTGAACGCAGCCTGGTGCGGTTCGCCGGTGTGCTGGTGCTGCTCGCGCTGCTGTGGTGGGTGGGGCTGCAGCCGGCCCTGCGCACGCTGCGCGACACCCCGCAACGCCTGGCCGAGGTGAGCACCCAGTTGCAGCACATGCGGCGCCTGGCCCAGGAGGCGCGCGACCTGCGTGAGGCTCCCACGGTGGCGGCTGCCCAGGCCGCGCGTGCTCTGCAGGCCGCGACCGAGCGGCTGGGCCCGGCGGCCCGCCTGAACCTGCAGGGGCAGCAGGCCACGCTGGTCGTGCAGGGCCTGCCCGGCGATGTGCTGTGGGCCTGGCTGGGCGAGGCGCGCAACGCCGCGCGGGCCCGGCCGGTGGATGTGCAGCTCACCCGCAGCGGCAACGGCTACAACGGCACCGTGGTGCTGGTGCTCGGCGCAGAGGCCCCATGAGCTGGCTCGCCGCACGCCTGGGACGCTGGCGCGAGGCCCGCCAGGCAGCCTCGCGCTTTCGCGCCTCGCAGTTCGGAGCCTCGCGTTTCGGCCATTCGCGCTTCCCGAACTCCCGCCTGGACTCGGCCGCCAGTGCGGCCGCGCGGGCCCGCCAGGCCAGTTTGCGCCGCTGGGGCTGGGCCGGGGCCGTCACCGGCGCGCTGCTGGCGCTGCTGCTGTTCGCTCCGGCCACCTGGCTGGCCTCGGCGGTGGCCACCGCCAGCGGTCAGCGCGTGCTGCTGGCCCAGGCCCAGGGCACCGTCTGGAACGGCCATGCGGTGCTGGTGCTGTCCGGCGGACCGGGCAGCCGCGACGCCACCGCCCTGCCCGGACGCCTGCACTGGGCGCTGCGGCCCGAGGGGCTGGGCGCGATGGTGCGGCTGCGCCAGGCGTGCTGTCTGAACGGTGAAGTGGGCCTGCGCGTGCAGTTCGGCTGGTCGCGCCTGTCGGTGCAACTGCAGCCCCAGCCGGGGGGCTGGACGGGCCAGTGGCCCAGTGCCCTCCTCGGCGGCCTGGGCACGCCGTGGAACACGCTGAAGCTCGGCGGGGCGCTGCGGCTGTCCAGCCCCGGCCTCACGCTGCAAGGCACGGCCGGGCGCTGGCTGGTGCAGGGCCGCGCCGACCTCGACATCCTCCATGCCTCCTCGCCCCTGGTCACGCTCAGCCAGTTGGGCAGCTACCGCCTGAGCCTGTTCAGCAACGAGCAGGGCCAGGTGCAAATCGTCCTGTCCACGCGCGAAGGCGCGCTGCAGCTCAGCGGCGATGGCCTTTGGGGGCCAAGCGGCGTACGCTTCCGGGGCGAGGCCCGCGCCGGCGAGGGCTTCCAGGACGCGTTGGACAATCTCCTGAACATCATCGGGCGGCGCGACGGCGCACGCTCGGTCATCTCGATCGGATGAGCATGAAACGCACTCCTCTGGCCCGACGTGGCACCCAGGTCCTGTGTGCGGCCCTGGGCGCCGGCCTCCCTGCCCCGGGCACCACCCCAGTCGCGCGGTCTCAGCAGCCCGCCGCCGAGGCCGCCGGCCAGGTCACACTGAACTTTGTCAACGCCGAGATCGACGGTGTGGCCCGCGCGATGGGGCTGATCCTGCGCCGCCAGTTCGTCATCGACCCGCGCGTGAAGGGACAGATGACGCTGTACAGCGAGCAGCCGATGAGCCGCTCGGAGGCCTACGTGAGCTTCCTGGCCGCGCTGCGCGGCCTGGGCTTTGCCGTGGTGGAGGTCGAGG
>NZ_JBKBVU010000156.1:0-7253 GCF_046289365.1 Caldimonas sp.
CTCGAAGGTGTCGGCCTGGCCCTGCTCGTCGAAGGCCATCACCACGGTGGCCGCGCCATAGCGCCGGATCAGCCGGGCCTGGCGCTTGAACTCCGCCTCGCCCTCCTTGAGCGAGATAGAGTTGACGATGCCCTTGCCCTGGATGCATTTCAGGCCCGCCTCGATCACCTCCCACTTGGACGAATCGATCATGATCGGCACGCGCGCGATCTCCGGCTCGGAGGCGATCAGGTTGAGAAATCGCACCATCGCGGCCTTGCTGTCGAGCATGGCCTCGTCCATGTTGACGTCGATGATCTGCGCGCCGTTTTCCACCTGCTGGCGCGCCACCGCCAGCGCTTGCTCGAACTGGCCGTTGAGGATCATCCGCGCAAACGCCTTGGAGCCGGTAACGTTGGTGCGCTCGCCGATGTTGACGAACAGTGTGCCTTCGCCGATCAGCACGGGTTCCAGCCCCGACAGTCGCATCGGGGCCACGGGGGTGGCAGGAAGGGGGGCAGAGGTCATGGCCGGTCCGACAGTGGGCCACGGCTCACCCGTGGCGCGGGTGAGCGTCGTTGCGAAACAAATCCAAGCCTGACACGCGACGCCCAATGCGCCGGTGCTGCAACGCTCCTTGGAGGGAACACATTCTACGCGAAGGCTCTCCAATCAGGCGCTGGCCGGCGGCTCGTGCCGCCGGTGCTGCGCGGTCGTTACATTTTCCAACGATCAGGCCTTGCCAGCCGACCGCGCATCGGCTCGAATCGGGACCTTGTCCTTTTTTGCTGTAAGGAACGATCATGAAACGCAATGTCGTGGCTGTGTGCGCCCTGGCCCTGGCGGCTGCAGGCTGCGCCAACATGAGTGAGACCCAGCAGAACACCGCCAAGGGCGCCGGCATCGGCGCGGCGGCCGGCGCGGTGATCGGATTGGCCACCGCCGGGGGCAACAAGGGCAAGAGCGCGGCCACCGGCGCGGCCGCCGGTGCCGCCGTCGGCGCGCTGGGCGGCTACATCTGGTCCAAGCGCATGGAGGAGCAGCGCGCCAAGATGGAGCAGGCCAGCGCGGGCACCGGCATCGGGGTGGAACGCACCGCCGACAACCAGATCCGCGTGCAGATCCCGTCGGACGCCGGCTTCGACGTGGGCCGCTCGGCCATCCGGCCGCAACTGGCCGGCGTGCTCGACAAATTCGCCCAGAGCATGCGCGAGCATCCGGCCACCGAGATCCGCATCGTGGGCCACACCGACAGCACCGGCTCCGATGCGGTGAACAACCCCTTGTCCATCGAGCGCGCCGCCAGCACGCGCGACTACCTCGTGGCCCGCGGCGTGGCCGTCTCGCGCATCGCGATCGACGGTCGCGGCAGTCGCGAGCCCGTGGCCAGCAACGACACGGCCGAGGGCCGTGCCAAGAACCGCCGCGTGGAGATCTACGTGGCCGAGCGCGAGCAGACCGCCCAGGCCCGCTGACCCCTTTGCCCATCCAGCCCCGGCACCCTGCCGGGGCTTTTTGTTCGTCATCACAGACCGATCTCAGGAGGAAACGACATGATGCTGTGCCCGCACCGGCTTTGGCCCTGGATGGCCGGGGTTGCCCTGCTCTGCGGATGCGCCACGCCCACCCCGACCGAGCCGCCCCCGCCCCCGCCAAGCGCGGCGGCCGCGCCGCCCCCGGCCCCCGCCCCCGCTGCGGCCGTCTCGGTGATCGACGGCCATGCCTGGACGGCGTCGATGGAGGCCCTGGCCCAACGCCTGCTGGGCGCAGCCCGGGCCGGCCAGGTGGAAGTGCGCCGCACCGAGGACAACCGGCTGCTGGTGCGTGCCACCGGCGACAGCGCCTTCGAGTCGGGGCGCAGCGCGGTGACGGCAGGCTTTCGCCAGACCCTGGACCTGGTGGCCGCCGCCCTGCTCGAGGCCCCCGACACCCGGGTGCAGATCCTTGGACACACCGACAGCCGGGGCTCGGACGCGCTGAACAACCGCCTGTCGAAGGAACGCGCCGAATCGACGCGCGACTACCTGGTCGCGCGCGGCATCGCCTTCGAGCGCCTGCTGGCCGAAGGCCGCGGCAAGAGCGAACCGGTGGCCGACAACACCACCCCCCAGGGCCGGGCCTTGAACCGCCGGGTGGATCTGCTGATCAGCGTGCCTGCGCCCTGAGCGCAGGCCCTTGCGATCCTCAGGCAGCCTGGGGCACCAGGCTGCTGAACAGCCCCTGGGCTTGGCAACGGGGCTGGTAGCGGCCCACCCGCTGGGCGATCGCCGCGATGTGCTCGGGCGTGGTGCCGCAGCAGCCGCCGGCGATGTTGAGCAGGCCGGCGCGTGCGAAGTCTTCCATCAGCGCGCCGGTGACCTCGGGCGTCTCGTCGAAGCCCGTGTCGCTCATCGGGTTGGGCAGGCCTGCATTGGGATAGCAGGAGATGAAGGTGTCGCTGGCGGCCTTGGCCAGTTCTTCCAGGTAGGGACGCATCAGCGCCGCGCCCAGCGCGCAGTTCAGGCCCACCGCGATGGGTCGGGCATGGCGCACCGAATGCCAGAAGGCGCTGACCGTCTGGCCCGAGAGGATGCGTCCGGACGCGTCGGTGACGGTGCCCGAGATGATCACCGGCAAGCGCTCGCCGGTGGCTTCGAACAGCTCGTCGATCGCGAAGATCGCCGCCTTGGCGTTGAGCGTGTCGAAGATGGTCTCGACGAGGAAAAGGTCGGCCCCGCCCTCGAGCAGGCCCTCGGCCTGCTCGTAATAGGCCGCACGCAGGGTGTCGAAATCGATGTTGCGCGCACCGGGATCGTTGACGTCCGGGCTGATGCTGGCGGTGCGCGGTGTGGGGCCGAAAGCACCGGCCACGAAGCGCGGCCTGTCGGGCGTGCCGTACTTGTCGCAGGCGGCGCGGGCCAGGCGGGCGGCCTCGACGTTCATCTCGCGCGCCAGCGGGGCCAGGCCGTAGTCCTCCTGGGCCACCGAGGTGGCACCGAAGGTGTTGGTTTCGATGATGTCGGCGCCGGCGGCCAGGTAGGCCTCGTGGATCTCGGTGATGACATCGGGCCGCGTGAACACCAGCAGCTCGTTGTTGCCCTTGAGATCCTTGGGGTGGTCGGCAAAGCGTGAGCCGCGGTAGTCGGCCTCGCTGAGCCTGTAGCGTTGGATCATGGTGCCCATCGCGCCGTCGAGGATGACGATGCGCTGGCGCATCAGGGCCGGCAGCGCGGCGGCGCGGGTGTAGGGTTGGGCGTCCATGGACGCATTGTAGGCATCGGCGCCGGGCCGGCGCTCCCCGGGGGCTTGGCGCTGCGGGACAATGCCGCCACGACCGATCCCCGACGCCATGAAAGACCTCACCCCCCGCCAGGCCTGGGCCTACCTGCAGGCCCACCCCGACGCCCTCTTCGTGGACGTGCGCATGGAGATCGAGTACCTGTACGTGGGCCACCCGCCGGGTGCGGTGCACATTGCCTGGTACGAATACCCTGAGATGGAGATCGATGAGGCGCGCTTCGTCGAGCGCGTGCGGCGCGAGGCTGCCAGCCCGCACCGCCCGGTGGTGCTGATCTGCCGCTCGGGCCAGCGCAGCCTCGAGGCCGCGCGGGCCCTGGAGGCCGCCGGCTTCACCGAGGTGGTCAACGTGCGCCACGGCTTCGAGAGTGATCGCGACGAGCGCTTGCACCGCGGCACGCTGAACGGCTGGCGGCACGACGGCTTGCCCTGGGAGCAGATGTAGAGCCCGCCACGCCCCCCCGTGCGGATCAGGATCAGTGCATGAAGCCGATGCCGCGTCGCCCGCGCACCTCGGGTTTGGTGCGGTGCTCGGCCTCCAGCTGGCTGAGGAACTCGTCGGGCGTGAAGGGGGTGCCCAGCAGCTCGGCCTGACGGCACACGGCCGCGAAGTCGCCAGGGGTGAGTTGGTCGAGCCGCGCCAGGCGCTCACGCTGCTGCGGATCGAGGCTCGCCCGCGGGTCTCCGAGGGCCTCGGTGGCGAACATGCGTTCGCGCTGCGCAGGCAGCAGCGGATGGAAGCGGATCTTGAAGGTGAAGCGGCGCAGCGCCGCCTCGTCCAGGTCTTCGAAGAGGTTGGTGGTGCAGATGAAGATGCCGGCAAAGCGCTCCATGCCCTGGAGCATCTCGTTGACCTCGCTGACCTCGTAGTGGCGCTCGGCCCTGCGACGGCTGCGCAGGAAACTGTCGGCCTCGTCGAGCAGCAGCACCGCCCCCTCGGTCTGGGCCTCCTCAAACATGCGGGCCATGTTCTGTTCGGTCTCGCCGACATACTTGCTCACCAGGTCGGACGCCTGACGCACCAGCAGGGGCTGCTGCAGCTCGGCGGCGATGTGCTCGGCCAGCGCGGTCTTGCCGCTGCCCGGCGGGCCGTGAAAGCACAGTGTGCCGACCTGGCGGCGGCGCAGCGCCTCGACGATGCGCGGCAACGGGAAGCGCGACTCGGTGTGCAGCAGGCCGAGGTCGTAATGCGTCACGCTCATGCGCAGGCCGCGTTCCCCCGGCCCGACGCCCAGCGCCCGGTCGGCGTTGGCGAGCTGGCGCTCGATCAGCGGCTCCAACCGGGTGTCGTCGTCGCCCTCGCGCGCCAGGCAGGCAAAGCGCACCGCGGTGCGGATCTGCGCAGGGGTGAGCCCCTTGCGCGCGGTGAGCCGGGCCACGAAGTCCTCGCCGACCGGCACCCCGGCCAGGGCCTTGCGCACCAGGCCCTCGCGGGCCCCGGGCGGGGGTGAGCGCAGTTCGAGGTGGTACTGGAAGCGGCGCCGAAAGGCCGGGTCGATCTGCTCGATGCGGTTGGTCACCCAGATCACCGGCACGGGGTTGCTCTCGAGCACCTGGTTCACCCAGGCCTTGCCGCTGACCGAGCCGCTGGGCGGGCCCTCGCCGGCGTCGAGCCGGGCCATCCATTGTGCGGTGTCGGTGGACAGCGGCGGAAAAACATCCTCGACCTCGTCGAAGAGCAGGGCCACGTTGGGGCTGCCCTTGAGGAAGACATGGCTGATCTGCAGCGAGCGGTAGCGGTCGCGGCCCGACAGGGAGTTGCCGTCGCGGTCGGCGTATTCCACCTCGTAAAGCTCGAGCCCGGCCGACTTGGCCACGACCTTGGCCAGTTCGGTCTTGCCCGTGCCGGGCGGGCCGTAGACCAGGATGTTGACGCCCGTCTCGTGCCGGGCGACGGCGTTGCGCAGCAGGGCGACCATCACGCGCGCATCTTCGGCCACGTAATGGAAGTCGGCCAGCGTGAGCTCGGTGGGCGTGGCCGGCCGGGTGAACACGGCCATCAGGTCGGCCGGGTCGCGGTATTCGCGCATCAGCACCGGCGGCAGCTGCTCGGAGACCTTCATCAGGTCGGCCAGGTCGGTGATGTTGTGCTCGGAGATCAGGTTCTCGACCATGCCAATGCGCTCCAGGCGCGATCCGGCGCGCAGGGCCTCGGCCACCTCGCGCTCGTCGACCTGGGCCACCTCGGCCAGCAGGGCATAGGCCTCCTGGGCATTGGCCACCTTGAACTCCACCAACAGGCCGCGCAGCTCGCGCTGGTAGCGCGCGAGCGTGCCATACAGCAGCAGGGCCCGCTCGGCCGGGTTGAGTTGCAACAGCCCGCCCAGGGCATCGATATTGCGCTGCACCAGGGTCGATTCGCGCCGCAGACCGCGGTCGAGCCAGTCGCGCGTGGCGCCGAGCACGGCCATCAGGTCCTTGGGCGCGTCCTTGATGTATTCGTCGAGGTAGAAGAACAGCGTGCCCTCCTCGTAGGGGCCGCGCCAGGTGCCGTGACGCTGGAGGAAGGCCTCGTCGTCCAGCCGTTCATGGCCCCGCCAAAGGGCGTTGCCGGCGCAGCGCCGGCCGAGGTACTCGCGCAGCCGCTGCAGCACCGGTGCGGGCCAGACGAGATGGCGGCCGGTCAGGCCCAGCAGGGCGTTCCAGTCGCGCCGCACGTTGAAGCGCCCGGGATGCCGCAGCGTGAGCGTGAGCACGAAGTGCGAGCACATGCGATCGAGCACGGGCGCTTCGTGCAGCCCCGGGGAAGGCCATTCGCGTGCCTGGGCCAGACGTCGAACCATGGGCACCTCCTTGTCGCCAAGGACGGACGTGCGGCCACCATAGCGCAGGCCACGCGGCATGGGAAGCCCGCCGCCCCCGCGGCGGGCCGGGTTTCAGTGCAGCACCACCGGCTGGTGCATCAGCGAGGTGAAGCGTTCGATGTAGGCGTCGATCTCCTCGACGCTGGGCGAGGTCTGGATCAGGGCTTCGACACCGGCCTTGAAGCTTTCGGCCATCGCGCCTTCGAGGTAGATCTCCTTGCGCGAGAACTTGTCCACGATCTCGTAGCCCCCGCGGGTGAGCGCCCCGCTCGCCTCGCCGGCCTGGGGTGCTTGCTCACGCGCGGGCACCTCGAAAACCACGACGGCGAAGTTGTCCGAGTTGTAGAGCATTTGCATGGAGCACTCCTTCACGGGCCGGACTTGGCACGGCTGCGGTGTCCGTGCCGCGCGGCCCTTGCTGTCCATGAGATCTGGGGATGCACCTGCAAGTTTCAAGCCCGCCGGCCGCCCCCTTTGCCCAGGGTATCGGCGGCCCGCTCGCCGGCTTGAGACGCTCACCCCCCCGTCAGCACCAGCTCGAAAGGCTCGTCGCGCCCTTCGACGAGGCGGGCGCGCACCGGCAGGTGGTGGCGCGCCGGGTCCAGCCACACCTCGGCACGGGTGCCGCCAGCCGTGGGGTTCAGGCGCTCCAGACGCAAGGCCCGGACGCTGCGGCCGTCGGCCAGGGCCACCGTCTGGTCTCCGTGCGAGCGGAACACCCACCGGTCCAGGTCGGCACGCGCGCTCACGACGAGCAGGCTCAGTTCGCGGCCGGTCTGGTGCCAGCCGGCATCGGCCTGCACGATGGCCGGGAGCTGGATCATCCAGCTCAGACGGTCTTGCAGGCCCGGTTGCAACGGCTGGGTGTCCTCGCGGCCGCTGAAGGTGATGGGGCCGTGCGGACGCTGGAAATCGGCCACCCTCGCAGGGCGGCGCAGACGTTCATCGGTGAATCGCTCGGGCACCAGGCCCGAGGCCGCGAGCGTGCCGGTGCTGGTCTGGGTCAGGACGGTGCCCAGCAACGCCACGCGCGCCTGCAGCCGCAGCGTGTACCGGGGCGGCCGGGGGTCCCAGGTGAGGTGGCCCTGCCCGGACAGCAGGCCGCGGCGCACCTGGTAGTCCAGCGTGGCCGCCGGCGGCCATTCGGCGCGATAAGTCGGCGGTGCGCCGTCGGGCAGGCCGGCCCAGGCCATC
>NZ_JBKBVU010000157.1:0-7218 GCF_046289365.1 Caldimonas sp.
GGCGCCGCCGGCTGCTGATCGAGGCCCTGCACCACCGTCTGCGCGAGGTGGAAAAACGCCGCACGCCGCAGCTCGACCCCGAGCGTGATGCTCTGGTTGGCGAGTTGCTCGTGTGCGCCCGCGGTGCCGTCGAGGCCTTTGCCCGCCGCTTCGACGAGGTGGCGGTCCTGCGCCGCCGCGCCATGCGCGTGCTGGGGCGCCACACCCGGCGCGACAACATCAAGTTCGACGGCCTGAGCCGCGTCTCCCACGTCACCGATGCCACCGACTGGCGTGTGGAGTATCCCTTCGTGGTCCTCACGCCCGACACCGAGGCCGAGACGGCCGCCCTCGTGAAGGACTGCATCGAACTGGGGCTGACTATCATCCCGCGCGGCGGCGGCACCGGTTACACCGGCGGCGCCGTGCCGCTGACCTGGAAGAGCGCGGTGATCAACACCGAAAAGCTCGAAGCCATGACCGAGGTGGAGCTGGTGAACCTGCCCGGTGTGAACCATCCCGTGCCCACCATCTGGACCGAGGCCGGCGTCGTCACCCAGCGGGTGGCCGATGCGGCCGAGCGGGCGGGGTTCGTGTTTGCGGTGGACCCTACCTCGGCCGAGGCGTCGTGTGTGGGTGGCAACATCGCGATGAACGCCGGCGGCAAGAAGGCCGTGCTCTGGGGCACCGCGCTGGATAACCTGGCGTCTTGGCGCATGGTCACCCCCGAGGCCCAGTGGCTGGAAGTGGTGCGCCTGAACCACAACCTCGGCAAGATCCACGACGTCGAGGTGGCCAGCTTCGAGTTGCGCTATTTCGAGGCCGACGGCAAGACACTGGTGCGCACCGAGCGGCTGGACATTCCCGGCCGCACCTTCCGCAAGGAAGGCCTGGGCAAGGACGTGACCGACAAGTTCCTGGCCGGCCTGCCGGGCATCCAGAAGGAGGGCTGCGACGGCCTCATCACCAGCGCCCGCTGGGTGGTGCACCGCATGCCGGCCCATGTGCGCACGGTGTGCCTGGAGTTCTTCGGCAATGCCCGCGAGGCCGTGCCCAGCATCGTCGAGATCAAGGACTTCATGTTTGCCGAGGCGAAAAAGCCCGGCGGGGCCATCCTGGCGGGCCTGGAGCACCTCGATGACCGCTACCTCAAGGCGGTGGGCTACGCCACCAAGTCCAAGCGCGGCACCCTGCCCAAGATGGTGCTGATCGGCGACATCGTCGGCGACGACCCGGATGCGGTGGCCCGTGCCGCGTCCGAGGTGGTTCGCATCGCCAACGCCCGTTCAGGCGAGGGCTTCATCGCTATCTCGGCCGACGCGCGCAAGAAGTTCTGGCTCGACCGCAAGCGCACGGCGGCCATCAGCCGCCACACCAACGCCTTCAAGATCAACGAGGACGTGGTGATCCCGCTGCATCGCATGGGCGAATACACCAACGGCATCGAGCGCATCAACATCGAGCTGTCGCTGCGCAATAAGCTGGCCCTGGTCGACCGCCTGGAAGCCTTTTTCACCCAAGGCCAGTTGCCGCTGGGCAAAACCGACGACGCCAGCGAGATTCCCAGCGCCGAGTTGCTGGAGGACCGGGTTCAGCAGGCCCTGGCGCTGCTGCGCGAGGTGCGTGAGCTGTGGTCGCAGTGGATGACCCATCTCGATGTGGCCCCACCGGACGGCGGGCGCAGCATCTTCGAGCAGCTCCAGGACCACAGCCTGCGGGCGTCGTGGAAGACGCAGATTCTCAAGCCGCTGCAGACGGTGTTCGCCGGTGCGGCGTTTGCGCCCATCCTCGACGAATGCCGGCGCATCCACAAGGAGGTGCTGCGTGGCCGCGTCTGGGTGGCGCTGCACATGCATGCCGGCGACGGCAATGTGCACACCAACATCCCCGTCAACTCCGACAACTACGAGATGCTGCAGACCGCCCACGAGGCGGTGGCGCGCATCATGAAGCTGGCGCGCAGCCTGGACGGCGTGATCTCGGGCGAACACGGCATCGGCATCACCAAGCTGGAGTTCCTCTCCGACGAGGAGATCCGCGACTTCATGGCCTACAAGCAGCGCGTCGACCCCGAGGGCCGCTTCAACAAGGGCAAGCTGATGCGCGGCGCGACGGTGAACGGCGAGGTGCTGCATGCCGACCTCACCAACGCCTACACCCCAAGCTTCGGGCTGATGGGTCACGAGTCGCTGATCATGCAGCAGTCCGACATCGGCGAGATCGCCAACTCGGTGAAGGACTGCCTGCGCTGCGGCAAGTGCAAGCCCGTGTGCGCCACCCACGTGCCGCGCGCCAACCTGCTCTACAGCCCACGCAACAAGATCCTGGCCACCTCGCTGCTGGTCGAGGCCTTCCTGTACGAGGAACAGACGCGCCGCGGCGTGTCGATCAAGCACTGGGAGGAGTTCGAAGACGTGGCCGACCACTGCACGGTGTGCCACAAGTGCCTGTCGCCCTGCCCGGTGAAGATCGACTTCGGCGATGTGTCGATGAACATGCGCAACCTGCTGCGCAAGATGGGCAAAAAGAGCTTACGCCCGGGCAACAAGATGGCGATGATGATGCTCAACGCCACCCGGCCCGAGACCATCAAGCTCTTGCGCACGGCCATGGTGGGTGTGGGCTTCAAAGCCCAGCGCCTGGCCAATGACCTGCTCAAGCGCGTCGCGCGCAAGCAGACGGCCCGACCGCATGCCACGGTGGGTACCGCGCCGGTCAAAGAGCAGGTGATCCACTTCATCAACAAGAAGCTGCCGGGGGGGCTGCCCAAGAAGACGGCGCGCGCCCTGCTGGACATCGAGGATAAAAACTACGTCCCCATCATCCGCAACCCCAAGGTCACGACGCCCGAGACCGAGGCGGTGTTCTACTTCCCCGGTTGCGGCTCCGAGCGCCTGTTCAGCCAGGTAGGCCTGGCCACCCAGGCCATGCTCTGGCACGCCGGGGTGCAGACCGTGCTGCCGCCGGGCTACCTGTGCTGCGGCTACCCGCAGCGCGGCTCGGGCCAGTACGACAAGGCCGAGAAGATCATCACCGACAACCGGGTGCTTTTCCACCGCGTGGCCAACACGCTGAACTACCTCGACATCAAGACCGTCGTGGTGAGCTGCGGCACCTGCTACGACCAGCTGCAGGGCTACGAGTTCGAGAAGATCTTCCCCGGCTGCCGCATCGTCGACATCCACGAGTACTTGCTGGAAAAAGGCATCAAGCTCGACGGCAAGGGGGCCTATCTGTACCACGACCCCTGCCACAGCCCGATGAAGCAGCAAGACCCGATGAAGACCGTCAAGGCCCTGGTGGGCGAGCAGGTGCTCAAGAGCGAGCGCTGCTGCGGCGAGTCGGGCACGTTGGGCGTCACCCGGCCGGACATCGCCACGCAGGTGCGCTTCCGCAAGGAACAGGAGATCCGCAAGGGCGAGGCCGCGCTGCGCAGCAGTCGCGCCGTGGGCCAGCAGGACAACATCAAGATCCTCACCTCCTGCCCGAGCTGCCTGCAGGGGCTGTCGCGCTACGGCGAGGACTTGAACAGCGGCCTGCTGGAAGCCGACTACATCGTGGTGGAAATGGCGCGCCAAATCCTCGGTGAGAACTGGATGCCCGACTACGTGAAAGCCGCCAACGACGGGGGCATCGAGCGCGTGCTGGTGTGAGGCGGGCGGCTCCCATGCAGGCGCACACCGCCACGGCCGACGGATTCGAACCCGCGCAACACCCGGTGGCCGGCTGCGAGCTGTGTCATCGGGCGGGCGGACGGCTCGTGGCGCGCCTGCCGGGTTGGCGCGTGATCCGCGCGGATGATGAAGCCTTTCCGGCCTTCTACCGGCTCGTGCGCCGCGAACATGCCTCGGAGATGAGCGATCTCGAGCCGGCCGAGCAACGGCGTTGCCTGGCATGGATGATGGCCATCGAGGCGGTGCTGCGCCGGGAGCTGGCGCCCACCAAGATCAACCTGGCCTCGTTGGGCAATGTCGTGCCCCATCTGCATTGGCACGTGATCGCCCGCTTCGACTGGGACTCCCATTTTCCGCAGCCTGTCTGGGGGCAACGCCAGCGGGTGGCGGAGGCTTCGGCGCTGGGGCTCGTGCGCGAGCGTCTGCCGGCGGTGGACCGGGCGATCGCTGCTGCGCTGCGCGAAGTGCCGTAAGAGGAGCACCTCTCCCCAGAACGAGGGTTGGCCGTCGATGGCTTCGGTGATGTAATCAAGGGTTTACACCTCCGGCAGCCGTGGCCTGCCGGCAACAGGCTCATGGATTTCGCTTGCATTGCCCGTTCTCAGGAACGCCTGCAGGATGGCCTGTGGACGCATTCGTCGCTCGGGAGACTGCGCATGACGGTGCGCGGCGCCGTCCGGTCTTTGCTGTTCGCGCTGGCCCTGGGGGCTGCGGGGCCGTTTGCGCTTGGCCAGGTGCAGCATGGGGTCGCCGAATCCGCCATCAAGGGGTTTGCGATCACGGGCGACAACCCCCTGAGCGCCGCGGAGACGGCGGCCCTGCTGGCGCCCTTCCTGCATCGTGAAAGCTCGCACGCCATGCTGCGGCAGGCTGCTGCGGCGCTGGAGCAGGCCCTGCACGAACGGGGCCATGGCCTGTACCGGGTCGAGTTGCCGCCACAGGTTCTGTCCGACACCATCATGCTGAAGGTGCTGCGTCAGACCATCGATCGTGTCCAGGTGGACGGACAGGGTCGGTATTTCGACCCCGCCAACGTGCGCGCGGCCCTGCCGGAGCTTCAGGAGCAGACCTCGCCGAACCTGCGACGCCTGGCGCGCGAGACCGCGGTCGCCAACGAGAATCCCTCGCGCCATCTGCAGGTGGTGCTGACCCCCGGGGCACAACCTGACACCATGTCGGCCACCGTGCAGGTGAACGAGCGCCGGCCGTGGAGGGTCGGCCTGGCCTGGAACAACCAGGGCACGCCCGAGACCGGACGCGACCGCCTCTCCCTGGCGGCTGGCCACGACAACCTCTTCGGCCGTGACCATGGGCTGGACTGGGTCCATACCACCTCACCGGATCACTCCTCAGACGTCCGCCAGTACGGCGTGCGCTATCGGGTGCCGTTGTATGACTGGGGGGGCGTGGTCGTGCTCGAGCATCAGCGCAGCGATGTCGTCGGCTCCTTCGGACTCGAGCCGGCCGGGCAGGCGCATCCCGCTTTCCAGGCCACGGGGGCGGGCCATGAGACGGGCCTGGGCTACACCCACCATCTGGCAGGTGCCGTGCACCGGCGCGCCCAGGTCTCGGTGAGCGTCCGCGACCGCTTGTTCCGGTCCGGCGAGGTGCCTGGAAGCACCCTGCAGGCGCAGGACCGCCGCACCCGGGCGCTGTCGGCGGACTATGCCGAGCAAACCCAAAGCGGGGCCTGGTCCTGGGGGTACCAGCTCGGGGTCACGATCAACCTGCCCCATGGGCGTGCGAACGAACTGGCGGCCTACCAGAGCGAGGACCCGGCGATCGAGACCACCCGCTGGAAGGCCTGGCGCGGCGCTGCCCATGCGCTGGCCTCGTTCGGCCCGGGTTGGCAACTGGCCGGCCGGCTGCAGGCGCAGTTCAGCTCCGACCTGTTGCTGGCGGGCGAAGCCTTTGCACTGGGCGGCATCGGCTCCGTGCGCGGCGTGCCCGAGCGTGCGCTGTACGGCGACTCGGGCCTGGCGGCCACTCTGGAGGCCAGCCTTCCTCCTCTGTGGCAGGGGCTGCGCGTCCTGGCCTTCATCGATGCAGGCTGGGTGCGCAGCGACGTCACCGACAGCCCGCTGCGCCGGCGTGAGGACCGCCTGGCCAGCGTGGGGCTGGGGCTGCGTTACGCCCATGTCAGCGGGGCGAGCCTGCGGGCCGACTATGCCCGCGTGATCGCCGGCAGCCGTGCCGACCACAACCTTCTTCCCGCCTCGCCCATTCCAGGGGACGATAAACTGCATCTGAACGTGTCGCTGGTGTTCTGAGCCCTTGGTCCCGGGGCGCCCAGACGCACACCCAACCCCTGCAAGGCGTGCCCACGCGCCTGGAATGCACCTCATGGCCGGCCTCGACAAGTCCACCCCCGTTCCCACCGAGATCACAGTGCACCAGCGCTCGCGGGTGCTCGAGTTGCGTTTCAGCGACGGGGCGCATTTCCGCGTGCCCTTCGAACTGATGCGGGTGTACTCCCCCTCGGCCGAGGTCCAGGGGCACGGCCCGGGCCAGGAGGTCCTGCAGACCGGCAAACGCGAGGTCGAGATCATCGCGCTGGAGCCGGTGGGCCACTATGCGGTGCAGCCCACGTTCAGCGACGGCCATGACTCCGGCATCTTTTCCTGGGACTACCTCTATTTCCTCGGGGCCGAACAGGATCGTCTGTGGGCCGACTACGAACGCCGCCTGGCCGAGGCCGGGGTCGATCGCGACGCCCCTATGCCGGACAAGGCCGCCGGGGGATGCGGTCATCATCCCTGAGCCGCCGCGCATGCCCCGCTGCGACGCGGGGTTGTCGGCGCGGCCTGCCGCAGCGGCACTTACGATGTGAATCATGAGCACCACCCATTTCGGTTTCCAGACGGTCGACGAGGCGGAGAAGGCCCGGCGCGTGCGCGGCGTCTTCGACTCGGTCGCTGCACGCTACGACCTGATGAACGACCTCATGTCGGCGGGGTTGCACCGGGTCTGGAAGGCCTACACGTTGGCCGTCTCGGGGGCCCGTCCGGGGCACAAGGTGCTCGACATCGCCGGCGGGACCGGCGATTTGGCGCGCGGTTTTGCCCAGCGTGTGGGCCCGTCCGGCCTGGTCGTGCACACCGACATCAACGAGTCCATGCTGCGCGTGGGCCGCGACCGCCTCATCGACGAAGGCCGGCTGCTGCCCACCGCCCTGTGCGATGCCGAGGGCTTGCCCTTCGCCCGTGACAGCTTCGACATCGTCAGCGTGGCCTTTGGCCTGCGCAACATGACGCACAAGGACAAGGCGCTGGCCGAGATGTGCCGGGTGCTGGTGCCCGGCGGCAAGCTGCTGGTGCTGGAGTTCTCCAAGGTGGCTGCGCCCTTGTCCAAGGCCTATGACTGGTACTCCTTCAACGTGCTGCCGCGTCTGGGCCAATGGGTGGCGGGCGATGCGGACAGCTACCGCTACCTGGCCGAATCCATCCGCATGCATCCTGACCAGCAGACCCTCAAGGCGATGATGAAGGAGGCCGGTTTCGGCCATGTGGACGTGCATAACCTCACCGCTGGCGTGGTGGCTTTGCATGTGGGCATCAAGTGCTGA
>NZ_JBKBVU010000346.1:0-1547 GCF_046289365.1 Caldimonas sp.
GATGGTCCGCGACAACGCGCGCAGGCCGAGCGGCTCGCTCAGCACCGCAATCCAGGTGTTGTCGATGTCGCGGAGCAGGGCCGCGCTGACGCCGTACAGCACGAAGTAGGCGATCACGCCGATGTAGACCCACAGGATCGAGCGGGTGGTGGCCGCCAGCAAGGCACCCACCAGGATCACCGCGATGGCCAGGCCGCCGCGCACCGGGCCGAAGACCTGGCCAACGGTGTCGAGCAGGTCCTCGGCCATGCCCGAGCGTTCCAGGATGATGCCCATCAGCGTGAAGAACGGGATGGCCAGCAGCGTCTCGTTCTGCATGATGCCCATCACCCGCAGCGGCAGCGCCTGGAACAGGTTGGCGCCGAACAGGCCGAGCTCCATGCCGATGAAGCCGAACAGCAATCCGGTGGCGGCCAGACCGAAGGCCACCGGGATTCCGCACAGCAGGAAGAACAGCAGTCCCGCAAAAAGGACGGGGACGAAGTTGTTGGTGAGGAATTCGCTCATGACTGGGTTTTGGCGGCGAGGGGATCGTGGGCCTGGGCTTCCTGCGCGAGTTCTTCGGCCAGGCGCTCGGTTTCGCTCTTGCGTTCGATGTGGGAGAAGGGCTCGCTGCGATGCCCGGTCAGGAAGGCGATGCGCTTGATGAGCTCCGAGACGGCCTGCGCCAGCAGGATGGCAAAGCCGGCCGGGATCAGGAAGTACACCGGCCAGCGCACCAGCCCACCGGCGTTCTGCGACATCTCCCCGCTGTGCCAGGCGTTGACGAACAGCGGCCAGGACAGGTTGATGAGGATCAGGCTGAGCGGAATGATGAACACCACCAGCCCCAGGATGTCGATGAAGGCGTTGGTGCGCTTGGAAAAGCGCGAGGCGATGAAGTCGATGCGCACATGGGCGTTGTGCAGCAGCACGTAGCCCACACCCAGCATGAACACAGCGGCGAAGAGATACCACTGGATCTCCAGCCAGGCGTTGGAGCTGGTGCTGAGGGTCTTGCGCACGATGGCATTGGTCGCGCTGATGAGCACGGCCGCCAGGACCAGCCACATGATGACGCGGCCGATCTGTTCGTTGATCCAGTCGATCGCTCTGGACAAGCTGAGCAGGATGTTCACGGGGACTCCAAGAACGTGGAACTGCACAGGCCAACCGCACCGTCTGCGGCCCGCGGCGGGGGCGGGCCGGTCCTGGGCGCAGCAGACCGGGGGTGGCACGGCAAAGGGGGGCTGGGCAGGCTTGTTCAGGGTTGCGCCGCCCAGGCGGTGAGTGCCGCCGCGCACTGTAAGGAGCTTGAACTGAATATCGCCTGAACGCTGCGCGTGTTTGCGCGAATTCTAGGGAAGACCCCTAGAAGCACGGCATGGCGATGTCCCGGCCGGGCGCGACGGTGCACCAGGGTGGGGAGCGAGGGCGCTCCCGAGACGGAATCAGCCGGCCGCGGTGGCGGCCTGGTAGAGCCGGGCGCTGCGGGCGCCCGAGCGACAGAACATCAGCACCGGGCGAGGCAGGGCGGCCAGCACCTCGGCCGCCTGCGCGATCTGCTC
>NZ_JBKBVU010000158.1:0-7111 GCF_046289365.1 Caldimonas sp.
CGGGAGCCTCGCGCTACCGTGTGGGCCGAAAGGATGCCCGGATGCCCCGACTGCCGCTTTTCTTCCTGCTGGGCCTGGCCGCCGTGCTGGCGGCCTGTGCCTCGTCGCCCGACCCGGCCGTGCCGGTCGACCTTCGCGGCCAGGTGCCCGCAGCCCGTTACGTCGGCACCCTGCCCTGTGCCGACTGCGCCGGCGTGCGCACCGATCTTGCGCTGTATCGCCAGGGCTCCACGCCCGTGGGCTATGCCCTGGTCGAGACCTACCTCGGCACCCGCGACGGCGACCGCCGTTTCGAGCGCACCGGCCGCTGGTCGCTGCAAGCCAGCGGCCAGCCCGATCTCGCCCTGCTCACGCTGGACCCGGGCGTGCCCGAGCGCGAGCGGCATTTCGCTCAGGTGGGCGAACTGGTGCTGCGCGCGCTGGATCGGGCCCGCAACGAACTGCCGGCCCACCTGCCTCGCAGCCTGGTGCGCGTGCCCGACGACGTGCCCGCCGGCGTGCCGGTGCTCACCCTCAGTGACGGCCGCAGCCTCACCGATCTGGCCGTGGGCGGCCAGCTCGTGCTGTTGTTGCCGGCCCACCGGGCCATGGGCTACGGCTGGCGCATGGTGCCCGACCCCAACGCGGTGCTCGAGCCGGTGGCCAACCCCGCCTACGTGAGCGATGCGGCCAGCGCGGCGCGTGTGGCGGCCCCGGGCCTGGAAGTCTTCCGCTTCCGCGCCCCGGTGCCCGGCCAGCAGATCCTGCGCCTGGAGTACCGGCGGAGCTGGGATCCGTCCGCCGCGCAGACGCCGTCGGTCACTTTCACCGTGCGGGTGCGGTGAGAGGGATGCTCAAGGCCTGACGTCCAGCAGCCATTGCAGCAGGCTCTTGACAATGAAGCCGAGCATGCCGAAGGCCAGCACGAAAAAGAGCACGAAGGTGCCGAAGCGACCCGCCTGGGACTTGCGCGCCAGATCCCAGATGATGAAGAGCATGAAGGCGATGAAGGCCGCCAGGCCGACCGTGACGCCGTAGTGCGAGAACTGCTCCTCGGTCATGCCGCCCACCTCAGCGCCGCTCGGGCCAGGCCGAGGCATCCACCAGCTCGGTGTAGGCATGCCAGCTCGCATGCCCCAGCAAGGGCACGCACCACACCAGCCCCACCAGCGTGAGCAGGCCCAGCGCCGTGCAAGCAAAGATCAGCGCGGCCCACACCAGCATCGTCACCGGGTTGTGGCCCACCGCCCGCACACTGGTCAGCACCGCCAGAGACAGCGGCACGCGCCGCTCCAGCAGCATCGGAATGGCCACCACCGAGATCGCGAACACCCAGGCCGCCAGCAGGCCGCCGGCCAGCAGCCACAGCAAGAAGAGATGGCCACGCTGCACGAAATCGGCCGAGCGCAACACGCGCGGGCTGAAGAAGCCCTGCAGGCCGGCCCAGGGTTCGCCGGCCATCGCCAGCACCACCATGGCCGAGAAACCCACCCACAGCGTGCCGATGAGCGCCAGCAGCAGCGCAAAGCGCAGCAGCGCCCCGCTGAGCCGCCAGGCCTGCACCACATCGGCCCAGGTCGGTTCGACCCCCTGCGCCAGGCGTCGGCTGATCTGGTACAGCCCCGTGGCCAGCAGCGGGGCCACCAGCAGGAAGCCGCTGTAGCCGCCGGCCAGCACCCCGAAGTGACGCCAGCCCAGCAGCGCAATGGCCACGGCCCCCAGCATCACCACCAGGCCATGGACGAGGCTCAGGCTCAGGGCCCGCGCCAGATCCTGGTGCCCGGCCACCAGCCAGCGCAGCGGCCGGGTGGGTTCGAGAGACCGCACCGTGGGCAGCGCGGCAGCAATCGCGGAAGGTGCAGGGGTCATGGTCCGTGTCCGGGCGTGCGGCGGCCGTGAGTGTCGCCCAGGCAGACGGCAGCTGTCGCCTCCTCAAGCGGGCACCCGCCCTCGGGCTCCTGCGCCAGCTCAGCCAGGATGCGGCATTCGGCGCTGGGCCGGGCCCGGCCGCACAGGCGCTCCAGCGCCTGGAGCTGGTCGCGCAATTGCGCCAGCTCGTCGATGCGCTGCTGCACATGCGCCAGGTGCTGACGCACCAGCTCATCGGCCGCCGTGCAGTCGGCCTGCGGGTCGTCGCGCACGCGCAGCAGCGCGCGGATCTCTTCGAGCGAGAGGTCCAGCGCGCGGCAATGGCGGATGAAGCGCAGCCGCGCCACATGGCCCTCGTCGTAGCGCCGATAGTTGCCCTCGGTGCGCGCCGGGGCCGGCATCAGCCCCGCCTTTTCGTAGTAGCGCACCGTCTCCACGGGGGTGTGAGCGCGCTCGGCCAGTTCGCCGATCTTCATGCTTGACTCTGGAGTGGCTTCAGGGTTTGCAATGACTGTACGCCGAAGTACCGGCCTGACTCCACCCTGAGGAAATCGACCATGTCCGCTCATTGCCACGCCAGTGCCTGCCCAACCACCGCCCGCCGGCTCGCCCGAGACCCGCGCTGGCGCCGCAGGCTGTGGATCGCCCTGCTCGTGAACGCCGCGATGTTCGGGGTGGAGCTCTGGGCGGGCTGGCAGGCCGAATCGGCGGCCTTGCTGGCCGATGCCGTCGATTTCGCGGGCGATGCCATCAATTACGGCCTGTCGCTGGCCGTGCTGGGCCTGGCGGCCGTGTGGGCCTCGCGCGTGGCCTGGCTCAAAGGCTGGATGATGGGCTTGTATGGCCTGGGCGTGCTGGCCTACGCCGGTCGGCTCGCCTGGGTGGGGTCGGCCCCGCAGCCGGCCACGATGGGCCTGGTTGGCGTGCTGGCCCTGGTGGCCAACGTCATGGTGGCCGCATTGCTCTACCGCTACCGCAGTGGCGATGCCAACGCCCGGTCGGTGTGGTTGTGCTCGCGCAACGACGCCATCGGCAACGCCCTGGTGGTGCTGGCCGCCCTGGGCGTCTTCGGCACCGGCACGGCCTGGCCCGACCTCATCGTCGCCACGACGATGGCCACCCTGGGCGTGAGCGCGGCCTGGCGCGTGATCGCCCAAGCACGGCAAGAGCTGAAGGACCACGCCCCAACCGCCTGAGCCTGCTTCAGCGTGTGGCGCAGCCGGCGCTGCCGCAGTGGGAGATGGGCACATCGGGCAGGGGCTGCGCTGCAGCCCCCGGCCGCAGCGTGCCGGTGGCCGTGTCGAAGCCCACCTGCTCGCAATGCCAGGCCAATGCCGCGTCCATCATCTGCGCATGCTGCGGGAACCACAGCGCCAGCTCGTCGGCCAGCCGGCGCACCAGCGACAGGTCCTGCGCGGCCTGCCGCTCCACCTGGCGCATCAGCTCCAGCACCATCGTGTGCTGGCGCTGGTGGCAGTTGTCCGGCGCAAAGCCGGTGGCGGCCATCCAGGCGTCCTCCTGCCCGAAGTGGGCCTCGGTGTGCTCGATGAGCATGCGCAGCGCCGGCCGCAGGGCCTCGTCGGTGGCGGAGTGCAACGCCTGCAGGTGCTCGACGAATTCTCGATGGGTGCGGTCCATCGCCTCATCGCCGAGGGCCAGGGCATCGGACCATTGCAGGGGTTGGGACATGGGCAGCGGCCTTTCGGGAACAGGCCGCCAGCCTACCGGCCTCTTGCACGCCGGGCCTTGCCCCAGGTCAAGTCCAGGGCATCAAGCCAGCCGTGCCCGATGGCGCGCCACCTGGGCGCGCACCTGGGCCGGCGCGGTGCCGCCCAGGATGTTGCGGGCATTGAGCGAGCCGCGCAGCGAGAGCACTTCGTACACGTCCTCGCCCACCAGCGGCGAGAAGCTTTGCAGCGTGGCCAGCGGCAGCGCCGACAGGTCCACGCCCTGGCCGATGGCCGTCTTCACCGCGTGCGCCACCACCTCGTGGGCGTCGCGGAAAGGCAGGCCCTTTTTCACCAGGTAGTCGGCCAGGTCGGTGGCGGTGGCATAGCCCTTCAGCGCCGCGCGCTCCATCGCCTCGGGCTTCACGGTGATGCCGCCCACCATCTCGGCAAAGATGCGCAGCGTGTCCTTCAAGGTGTCCACCGTGTCGAACAGCGGCTCCTTGTCTTCCTGGTTGTCCTTGTTGTAGGCCAGCGGCTGGCCCTTCATCAGCGTGATCAGGCCCATCAGGTGGCCCACCACGCGGCCGGTTTTGCCGCGCGCCAGCTCGGGCACGTCGGGGTTCTTCTTCTGCGGCATGATCGACGAGCCGGTGCAGAAACGGTCGGCAATGTCGATGAAACCGAAGCTCTGGCTCATCCACAGGATGAGCTCTTCCGACAGGCGCGACACATGCACCATGGCGAGCGAGGCGGCGGCCGTGAACTCGATCGCAAAGTCGCGGTCGCTCACCGCGTCGAGCGAGTTCTGGCACACGCCGTCCATGCCCAGCGTGCGCGCCACGCGCTCGCGGTCCAGCGGGTAGCTGGTGCCGGCCAGGGCGGCCGCGCCCAGGGGCAGGCGGTTCACACGCCGGCGCACCTCGGCAAAACGTTCGGCATCGCGCGCGAACATCTCCACATAGGCCAGCATGTGGTGGCCGAAGCTCACCGGCTGGGCCACCTGCAAGTGGGTGAAACCGGGCAGGATCACCTCGGCGTTCTTGTCGGCGATATCCACCAGGGCCTTCTGCAGGTCGGTGAGCAGGCCGTCGATCAGGTCGATCTCGTCGCGCAGCCACAGCCGCACGTCGGTGGCCACTTGGTCGTTGCGGCTGCGGCCGGTGTGCAGACGCTTGCCGGCGTCGCCGATCAACTGCGTCAGGCGGGCCTCGATGTTCAGGTGCACATCCTCCAGGTCGAGCTTCCACTCGAAGGCGCCCGATTCGATCTCCTGCGTGATGATGGCCATGCCGCGCTGGATGGCGGCGTGATCGTCGGCCGAGATCACGCCCTGCGCGGCCAGCATCTCGGCATGCGCCAGCGAGCCCCGGATGTCAGCGCGCCACAGGCGCTGGTCGAAGAACACGCTGGCGGTGTAGCGCTTGACCAGCTCGCTCATCGGTTCGGAAAAGAGCGCAGACCAGGCTTCGGATTTCTTGTCGAGTTGGTTGGCGGACATGTCGGATGAACGGCGCAGGCCGGCTGGATGGACGCTCGCCCTGCGGCTTGCCGGGGCAGGCAGGCGTCCGGGAGAATCGGCAGCGGCGGCCGCCGGTCGGGGCCGCCTTGGAACCTCTCGATTTTAGGGGCTCGGCTGTCCGGGCCCGTGGAGACTGCCGCCTTGTCCAGCCCCGGCCCATCGCCGTCGCGTCCGAACCCGTCGACCCGCCCGTTCGGCACCACGATCTTTGACCAACTACAACCGGGGGGCACCGCCGCGCAGGCGGCCCTGTCACCCTTCGACGCCTGTCAGGTCGGCGTGGTGCTGCGTGCGGTGCTGTTCGTGCATGCGGTGGTGGGCGTGGCCGTGAGCTTTCTGGCCCGCGGCTGGCAGGACTGGCTGCTCGCGCTGGCCTATGGCGCCGCCGTGGCCCTGCCGGCCACTCTGCTGTGGCTGGTGCTGTGCTGTGTGCTCAAGCGTGTGCTGGCCCGCGCCTCCGGCCCGATGCAGTGGCTGGTGGCCGTGGGCCTGGGCGCCGCCTGCGCCGGCTACGGCTGGTGGCAGGTGGGCCTGGTGGGGCTGCCGCTGACCGAGATCGTGCACGGCCTGGCCCCGATGCTGGCCGGGGCGAGCCTGTCGGCCATGATGTTCTATGCCCTGAAGCTGCGCTCGCGCAGCCAGCTCCCGGCCGTCACACGCGCCCGCCTGACCGAGCTGCAGTCACGCATCCGGCCGCACTTCCTGTTCAACACGCTCAACACCGCCATCACGCTGGTGCGGGTGGATCCGGCACGCGCCGAGGCCGTGCTCGAAGACCTGTCCGAACTCTTTCGCGTGGCCCTGATCGAGTCAGGCCGCGCCGTCACCCTGTCCGAGGAGGTGGACCTCGCCCGGCGGTATCTCGCCATCGAGCAGATCCGCTTCGGCGAGCGACTGCAGGTGCAATGGGATCTGGACCCCGCCGCCGGCGAGGTGCGCGTGCCCCCGCTGGTGCTGCAGCCCCTGGTGGAGAACGCCGTGCGGCATGGCGTGGAACCCTCCCCCGAGGGCGGCTACGTGCGCATCCGCACCCGGGTGCGCGGCTCGTTGGCCGTGCTGACCGTGACGAACCCGTTGCCGCCGGCCGCAACGCCGGGCACGGCCGGCCATGGCATGGCCCTGCGCAACGTGAAAGAGCGCCTGCGGCTGATGCACGACGTCAGCGCGCAATTCGCCGCCGGCCCGGAAAATGGCACCTGGCGCGTGCACATTGCCGTGCCGCTGAAGAGCTGAGGAAGACCGAGCATGCTCAAGGTGTTCATCGTCGATGATGAGGAACTGGCCCGCGTGAGGCTGCGCAGCCTGCTGCAAGAGCCCGGCATGCCGCCCAACCGGGTGGTCGGCGAAGCCGCCGATGCCCGACAGGCCCAGGCTTGGCTGTCCGCTCAGGGCTGCGACCTCGTGCTGCTGGACGTGCAGATGCCCGGACTGACCGGCACGCAATGGGCGGCGCAGTGGCAAGGCCGCCCCGATGCCCCGGCGATCGTCTTCGTCACCGCCCACCCCGAGCATGCGGTCACCGCCTTCGAGCTCAATGCGGTGGACTACCTCACCAAGCCCGTGCGCCGCGAGCGCCTGCAAGCCGCGCTCGAACGCGCATCCGATCGGATCAAGGCCCGGGCCCAGAGCACCGAGGACGGTCCTGTGCTCGTGGTGAACGACCGCGGCCGCGTGACCCGCGTGCCCGTGCACGAGGTGCTCTACCTGAAGGCCGAACTCAAGTACGTGACCCTGCGCACCGCCGAGCACACCTACGTGCTCGACGACTCACTGGCCGTGCTGGAAGAGCGCCTAGGCGAGCGCTTCCTGCGCATCCACCGCAACGCCCTGGTGGCCCGCCGCGCCGTGCGCGCGCTCGAGCGCCGCAGCGTGCCCGGCGAAGACGACGACAACGGCAAGGAAGGCTGGGCCGTGCGCCTGCAGGGCCTGGACGAATGGCTGGCCGTCTCGCGCCGCCAGGTCGCTGCCGTGCGTGAGGCGCTCAGCAGCGAAGGGCTGTGAACGCCCCCGCCGTTTCGTCTGATGTGCCCGCCGACGTGCTGGCCTGGTGGCAGGCCGCCCAACGCCCCTGCGT
>NZ_JBKBVU010000159.1:0-7036 GCF_046289365.1 Caldimonas sp.
GCCTGGTCAAGTTCCATGCTCTGCGGGCCTGTGGCCTCGAGGCCGAGGACAGTTAGGCAAGGCTGGTGGCCTCCGTGCAGCGCATCGACGAGAACCTGGCGTTGCTGACACGTCATCTGTCGGCCGCCAGCTTCGGCGACCTGTTGGCTGCGGTGCAATCGGCCTGGGCGGCGCTCAAGGACGGCCTGGGCCGCACCGCCATGGTGCAGGACCTGCCCGAGGTGGATGCCCAGGCCGAGCGGCTGCTCGAGCAGGCCGAGCGGCTGACCACGATCTTGGAGCAGGCCGGCCCGGCGGCCACGCTGCACGTCATCAACGTGGCCGGACGCCAGCGCATGCTCTCGCAGCGGCTGGCCAAGCAGGCCCTGATGGCCCACCTGCTGCCCGCGCCGCACGACAGGAAGGCCCTGGCTGCGGCGCAGGCCACGCGCCAGGCCTTCGAGCAGGCCCAGGCATACCTGCAGGCCCTGCCGCTGGCCGGCGCGGAACTGCGTGAGTCCCTGCAGGCCGCGGCGCAGGCCTGGTTGGCCCTGCTCGACGGGGCGAGCCAGGCCCACGAAGCGGCGGGCCGGATCGCCCTGGCCCGATCCAGCGAGGCCCTGCTCACCGAACTCGACCGCCTGACCGAACGCTACGAACTGAGTCTCGAGCGGCTGCTCGGTTGAGATTTTTCTGTGCGACATGCCCCAAATAGGGGGGGTGGTCCGGATTACGCGGTTGCCGGAAGGGGTGACAATCCCCCAAAAGGCGGATGCCCCTGCCTGCAGCAGTTCCTTCCCCATGAATGACTTGATCGCCGGCTTCGCGCGGCACCGGCCGCCCCATGCGTCGATGGATGACAGTGCCGACACCGATCCGGGCGACCCGTTGGCCCAGGTTCTGGCTCAGACCCGACGCAGCGGCCTGGGCCTGGAGGCGCTGGTGCACCTGCTCCAGGCGGCCTGCGAGCAACTGCCCACCGGGGTCTTCGTCAAGGATGCCCAGGGGCGCTATCTGTTCGTGAACGCCGCTGCCGCGGCCGTGCTCGGCCATTCGGTGCACGACGTGGTCGGGCACACCGATGCGGAATTGCTCGATGCCGAGGCGGCGGCGGTCCTGAAAGAAGGGGACGAGGCGGCTCGCGCCCAGCGCCTGCCGCTGCAGCGCGAGGAAAAGCTCACCTCCCGCGCCCTGGTTTGCACCCGCATGGCCGTGCCGTTGGAAGGGCACGGCGTGGGCCTGGCCGGCCTATGGCTCGACTTCAGCGAGCTGCGCCGCACGCAGGACAAGCTGCGGCACGCGCTGCATCTGCTGGAGCAGCAGCAGCGGCAGAACGAGGACCTGCGCCAGGAACTGCGCGACCAGGGCGTGCGCGACCCGCTCACCGGGGTGTACAACCAGCGTCATTTCGACGAGCAGCTTCGGCGCGAGGTCGACCTGTCGGCGCGGGAGCATCGCGAGTTCGCGCTCGTGGCCATCCAGGTCGACGACCTCGAGGATCTGGTGGCCCGTCATGGCCGGCAAGCCGCGGACCGCTGCCTGCAGTCACTGGGCCAACTGCTGCGCGGCAACACCCGCGCCATGGACGCCCCCTGCCGGATCGGGGTCGACCGCTTTGCCGTGCTGCTGTCGGGCGTGGGCCTGGCCACGGCGCATGCCCGCATGGAAGGGGTGCGCCGTCAGTGCGAGGCCCAGATCGTCATGCACGACGGCCAGGATCTGCGCTTCACCGTGTCGATGGGGGTGGCCAGCTTCCCGCACACCAGCGACGATCTGCCCGGCCTGCTGCGGCTGGCCGAGCAGGCGCTGTCGGAAGCCCGGCGCCGTGGGGGCAACGGCGTGGTGCTGGCCAGCATTCCCTTCCGGCCCCGGCCGTCCGCAACGGCGCCGGCGATCTGATCCGCAGCGCGCGAGGGCGGCTCAGCCGGCCAACCCCTTGTAGAGCATGTAGGCCGCCAGCCCGTAAAGCAGCATGGCGAAGGCGCGCTTGAGCTGCTTCACGTTCATCGCATGCGCGGCGCGCGCGCCCAGCGGGGCGAACATCACACTGGTGGCCGCGATCAGCGCCAGCGCCGGCAGGTACAGAAAGCCGAAGGCCCCGGGCAGGGCCGGCGGCAGCGACCAGCCGCCGATCACATAGCCCGCCACATTGGCCAGCGCGATCGGGAAGCCCAGCGCGGCACTGGTGGCCACGGCGTGGTGGATGGCCACGTTGCACCAGGTCATGAAGGGCACGGAGACGAAGCCGCCGCCGGCACCCACCAGGCCCGAGAGGAAGCCGATCACGCCACCGGCAGCCACCTGTCCAGCCGCACCGGGCATCTGTCGCGTGGGCTTGGGCTTCTTGTCCAGCAGCATCTGCGTGGCCGAGAAGCCCACGAAGGCCGCGAAGAACAGGGCCAACCACTGGCCCTTGAGCAGGGCGAACACCCCCGCGCCGGCCAGCAGGCCGCCCAGCACGATGCCCGGTGCCAGGCCGAGCACCAGGTCCCAACGCACGGCGCCACGCTTGTGGTGGGCCCGCACGCTGGAGATCGAGGTGAACAGGATCGTGGCCATCGAGGTGGCAATGGCCATCTTCACGGCCAGTTGCGCTTCGACCCCCCGCTGCGCCAGCAAGAAGGTGAGGAAGGGCACCAGCAGCATGCCCCCGCCGATGCCCAGCAGGCCCGCCAGGAAACCCGTGAAACAGCCAAGCACCATCAGCTCGGCGATGAACAGCCATTCGAGACTCAAGACAGCTCCAGCAAGGCAAGGACGGCCCGCCATTGCTCGGGCGTGACGGGGGTGATGGACAGGCGGTTGCCCGGCTGCAACACGCGCAGGGTCGCCAGCTCGGGGCGCGTGCGCATCTCCTTAAGGGACAGCAGCCGGGTCTTGCGCACCAGCTTCACGTCGCGCAGCATCCAGCGCGGGGCCTCGGGGCGCGAGGCCGGGTCGTGGTAGGGGCTGGACGGGTCAAACTGCGTGGGGTCGGGATAGGGGTCGCTCACCACCTCCGCCAGCCCGGCGATGCCCGGCTCGGGGCAGGACGAGTGGTAGAACAGCACACCGTCGCCGATGCGCATCGCATCGCGCATGAAGTTGCGCGCCTGGTAATTGCGCACACCGGTCCACGGCACGGTCTGCCCGGGTGCGGCGGCGAGATCGTCGATCGAGCATTCGTCCGGCTCGCTCTTCATGAGCCAGTACTGCTGTTGTTCTTGCGGCATGGGCGAGAGGACGGCAGACGGGGTGTCCGCCGCGAGCCGGGAGCCGCATTCCTGAACCCAGGGGATTCAGGTGGGCGAGGTCAGCCAGGCCTCGGGTTCGTCTGACGCGAGACGATCGCAC
Source organism: Caldimonas sp. (assembly GCF_046289365.1). NCBI lineage: Bacteria > Pseudomonadati > Pseudomonadota > Betaproteobacteria > Burkholderiales > Sphaerotilaceae > Caldimonas > Caldimonas sp. The sequence continues at coordinate 3,313 of NZ_JBKBVU010000159.1, forward strand.
CAGCCAGGCAATGTTCCAGGCCCTTGCTCGATGAGCATCGGTTCAAGGAAATATAGAACTCCCGCGAACGCGACGGACATCGCGATTCTACGCCCGGCACGGCGGCGGGCTTGGCTGACCGGGAGGCCGTCAGAACAGGCGACCTTCCTGGCTCAAGGCCTCGTCGATGCGTGCCACCAGAGCGCGCAGCGCCTGGGCGTCGGTGGGCGAGGCCGGGTCCACCGGGCCAGTGGAAGGGGCTGGAGCCGGCGCAGGCGCTGGGCGGTTGGCCAGCTCGAAGGCGATGTTCAGCGCGGCCAGCACGGCGATGCGTTCGCGCGCCTTGACCTTGCCGGCGTCGCGGATCGCGCACATCTCCCGGTCCACTGCATTGACGGCTTCGAGCAGGGCCGCCTCGCCACCGTCGGCGCAACCCAGGATGTAGCTCTGGCCCATGATGGTCACTTCGATCTGCTTCATGAACGCTCCTGTCGGTCCTCGGTGGCCTGGGCCGGCTCGGCCGGCAGGTGTTCGAGCAGGGCATCGATGCGCGCGCGTGCCGTGTTGAGCCGCTGGCGCAGGCTGTCGCGCTCCTGGGACACCTGGCTGAGCTGCTGCTGGAGCAGTTCGTTGGTGCGCCGCAGCTCCTCGTGGCGCAGCAGCAGGCGCTCGATGCGATCGGCAAGTTCGTCGATGGTTGACATGAGGCGGCCCGTCCTTGAACAGGCATTGTAGGAGCCTGCTGCCGGTGGCGGCTCGCCGGCGCTCAGCGGGCCGGGCACAGGACTCCCTACAATGCCCCGGGCGTCCGATGCCCGCACAGGCCAATGAAGCCCGACCCCGACCTTCACCTCGTTCTCGGCGGTGCCCGCTCGGGCAAAAGCCGCCATGCCGAAGCCCTGGCCCGTCAGGCCGAGTCGGCGGGGGCGCGCATCGTCTACATCGCCACGGCCTGGGCCGGCGACGAGGAGATGCGCGCGCGCATCGCCGAGCACCAAGCGCGGCGGCCGGCCTCCTGGGTCAGCCTCGAGCTGCCCGACGCCGACTTCGCGCTCGCCGACATGCTGCGCGCACAGGCGGCCCAGGACCGCTGCCTGCTCGTCGACTGCCTCACGCTGTGGCTGGCCCAGCACCTGTGCCCGCCGCCGGGCGTGCCCGCGCGTGATGCGAAGGCCGAGGTTGACGCCCTGCTCGAAGTGCTGCCGGGCCTGAGCGGCCGGGTCATCTTCGTTTCCAACGAGATCGGCCTGGGCGTCATGCCCGTGGGCGCCGAAACGCGCCGCACCGTCGATGCGCTGGGCCGGCTGCACCAGCAACTGGCCGAGCGGGCACGGCGCGTCACCCTGATGGTGGCGGGCCTGCCCCTGGACCTGAAACCTCTGCAAGGACACCGCTGATGACCCCAGCCGACCTGCCCCGTATCCTGCCGACCGAAGAGGCCCGACTGCGCGAGCGCCTGCAGCACCGGCTGGACCGCAAGACCAAGCCGCTGGGGGCCCTCGGCCGGCTCGAAACCCTGGCGGTGCAGATCGGCCTCGTGCAGGCCAGCGAGGCGCCGGCGCTGCGCGAGCCGCAGCTCGTCGTCTTTGCCGGCGACCATGGCCTGGCACGCCAGGGGGTGTCGGCCTATCCCAGCGACGTCACCTGGCAGATGGTCGAGAACTTCCTGGCCGGGGGCGCGGCGGTGAGCGTGCTGGCCCGCCAGCACGGCCTGGCCCTGCGCGTCGTTGACGCGGGCGTGGCGCATGACTTTCCCCCGCGCGAGGGCTTGCTGATCCGCAAGATCGCCCCCGGTACGGCCGATGCCAGCACCGGGCCGGCGATGACACCTGACCAGTGCTGGGCGGCGCTGCAAGCGGGCATCGAGGTGGTGCGCGGCCTGCCTGGCAACGTGCTGCTGCTGGGCGAGATGGGCATTGGCAACACCTCGGCCGCCGCGCTGCTGTTGGCGCGCGTGGCCGCCGTGCCGCTGGCCGAATGCGTGGGCCGGGGCACCGGGCTCGACGATGCCGCTCTGGCGCACAAGCGCGCCGTGCTGGAGCGCGCCTTGCAAGTCAATGTGGCCGCCGCATCGCCCCTGGAGGCGCTGGCGGCCCTGGGCGGCTTCGAGATCGCGATGATGACCGGTGCAGTGCTGCAGGCCGCCCACGAGCGGCGCCTGGTGGTGGTGGACGGCTTCATCACCGGCGCGGCCGTGGTGGTGGCCCATGCGCTGGCGCCCGAAGTGCTCGACTACTGCGTGTTCGCGCATCGCTCGGAGGAGTTGGGCCACCGTCGCATGCTCGCCCACCTGGGCGTCGAGCCGCTGGTGGATCTGCGCTTGCGCCTGGGCGAGGGCTCGGGGGCGGCCCTGGCCTGGCCGCTCATCGTCTCCAGCGTGAAGCTGCTGGCCGAGATGGCCAGCTTCGAGTCGGCCGGGGTGAGCGAGCGCTCATGAGCCCCCTGGGCCATGAACTGCGGCTCCTGGCCATCGCCTGGCAGTTCTTCACCCGCATCCCGTTGCCGCGCGCCTGGGTGGCTCGCGCTGGCTACGCGCCCGAATGGCTGCAGGCCAGTGCACGGCACTTCCCGCTGGTGGGTGCGGTGGTGGGCGGCTTCAGCGCCGCCGTGTTCATGCTGGCCGCGCTGCTGCTGCCGCCGGCAATCGCCGTGGGGCTGGCGATGGCGGCCAGCCTGTGGATGACGGGTTGCTTCCACGAAGACGGCTGGGCCGACACCTGTGACGCCTTGGGCGGCGCGGTGAGCCGGGAGCGGGCGCTGGCCATCATGAAGGATTCGCGCATCGGCACCTACGGCACGGTGGGCCTGGTGATGATGCTGGGCCTGAAGGCAGCAAGCCTGGCGAGCCTGCCCATCGCCTGGGTGCCGGTGGCCCTGGTGCTGGCACACACTGTCTCGCGCACCGTGTCGGTGGGCCTGATCCGCGCCCTGCCCTATGGGGGCGACCCGGAGCATGCCAAGGCCAAGCCGCTGGCCACACAGTTGTCCGGCCCCGGGTGGGCGGTGGCGCTGGGCTGGGCCGCATTGGCCGCCTTGGGCGCTGCATGGGTCCTGCCACCATGGACGGTGGCTGTCGCCCTGGCCGCAGCGGCGCTGGCCGGCCTGTGGTGCGGCCGCTGGCTTCAGCGCCGCCTCGGGGGCTACACCGGCGACGGGCTCGGTGCCGCCCAACAGCTCTCGGAGCTGGCGCTCTACCTGGCCCTGGTGGCAAGCCTGCGATGGATCTGAACTTGCGCCTGTGGCGCCACCCTCGGCCTGAGGGGACCGAAGGCCTGTGCCTGGGGCGCACCGACCTGCCCGTCGACCCGCGCCGCGCCCGGCGCCTGGCGCATCGCATCCGCCAATGGGCTCGGGGCGAGGCGGGCCCCCGCGAGGTGTGGACCTCGCCGCTGCAGCGTTGCCGCGCCGTGGGCGAGAACCTGGCGTCCTGGGGCTGGCGTCACCACCTCGACGAACGCCTGCGCGAACTGGATTTCGGCGACTGGGACGGGCGGGCGTGGGCACACATCCCCGTCGAGGCCATCGATGCGTGGTGCGCGGACCTGCGCTTTTTTCGACCGGGCGGCGGCGAGAGCCTGGACGATCTCGCGCGGCGCTGCGCCGATTTTCTCGCCGAGTGCGGCGCGCAGCGGCGCTACGTCGTCACGCACGGCGGGTGGATGACCACGGCCTGGCATCTGGCCCAGGGCCGGCCGCTGCCGGCCACGGCGGCGCTGTGGCCGGCCGCACCGGCGCATGGTCAGGC
>NZ_JBKBVU010000160.1:0-7020 GCF_046289365.1 Caldimonas sp.
AGTCCTGAGCTGCTGCTGCGACGGGAGGGCCAGCGCGTCGAGACGGTCGCGCTCGGCGCGACGACGCTGCTGCGGACGGTGCCGCCGGTGCACTCGATCGCCCTGTGCAACCCGCGGGTGATGAGGAAGAAGACGGCGGCACCGAACAGCGCCGCCGAGATGGCATTGAGCAGCAGCGCGTGCCGCATGAACGGGATGTCGCGCTTGATCCGGAAGAATTCCATGTGCGTGTGCTTCCTGTGCGTTCGCAGCCCTCAGGCCTTGGGAGCGGTCTCGCCGCCGGGGACCCACACCTGACCGATGGAGACGGACTTGAGCTTCTTGCGCCGCCCGTACCACAGGTTCACCAGGCCGCGCGAGAACAACACGGCAGAGAACATCGAGGTCAGGATGCCCAGGCAATGCACCACGGCAAAGCCGCGCACCGGGCCCGAGCCGAAGGCCAGCAGGGCCACGCCGGCGATCAGCGTGGTGACGTTGGAGTCGAGGATGGTGGCCCAGGCGCGCTCATAGCCGGCGTGAATGGCCGCCTGCGGCGAGGCGCCGTTGCGCAACTCCTCGCGCACGCGCTCGTTGATGAGCACATTGGCGTCGATCGCCATGCCCAGTGTCAGGGCGATCGCCGCGATGCCCGGCAGGGTCAGCGTGGCCTGCAGCATCGACAGCACGGCAATAAGCAACAGCAGGTTGACGGCCAGCGCCAGGCTCGAAAACACGCCAAAGAGCATGTAGTACGCCACCATGAACACCATGATGGCCACGAAGCCCCAAAGCACACTGTTGAACCCCTTGGCAATGTTCTCGGCGCCCAGAGCCGGGCCGATGGTGCGCTCCTCGATGATCTCCATGGGCGCGGCCAGCGAACCGGCGCGAAGCAGCAGTGCCACGTCATTGGCCTCCTGCGTGGTCATGCGCCCGGAAATCTGCACACGCCCGCCGCCGATCTCGGTGCGGATGACCGGCGCGGTGACGACCTCGCCCTTGCCCTTCTCGAACAGCAAGATGGCCATGCGGCGGCCAACGTTCTCGCGCGTCACGTCGCGGAAGATGCGCGCCCCCTTGGCATCGAGCGTGAGGTGCACCGCCGGCTGTTGCTGCTCGTCGAAACCGGCCTGGGCGTCGGTGAGGTTCTCGCCGGTGAGAATGACCTGACGCTTGACGATGAGGGGCGCACCGCCGCGTTCGACGTAACGCTCGGTGCCGAAGGGCACCGGGCCATTGCCGGCCAGGGCGGCCATGGCTTCGGCGCTGTCATCGACCAGCCGCACCTCCAGTGTGGCGGTGCGGCCGATGATGTCCTTGGCCCGCGCGGTGTCTTGCACGCCGGGCAGTTGCACCACGACCCGGTCCAAGCCCTGCTGCTGAATCACCGGCTCGCTCGTGCCCAGCTCGTTGACGCGGTTGTGCAGCGTCGTGATGTTCTGCTTGAGGGCCTGGTCCTGGATGCGGCGTGCCGCCTCGGGCTTGAGCGTGCCGGTGAGCCTGAACTCGGCCCCGTCGGCCGATTCCGTCCAGTCCATGTCGGCCAGTTGCTCACTCAGCACTTGACGGGCCTGCTGCACGGCGGCCGCATCGCGAAAGCGCAGTTCGATCTGCTGGCCCTGCCGGTTGATGCCGGCGTGGCGGATGTTGCGATCGCGCAGCAGCGTGCGGGCGTCACCGGCATAGGCCTCGGCGCGGCGCGTCAGCGCGGCTTCCATGTCCACCTGCATCAGGAAGTGCACCCCGCCGCGCAGGTCCAGGCCGAGATACATCGGCAGCGCATGGATCGAGGTCAGCCACTGGGGCGAGCGCGACACCAGGTTCAGCGCCACCACGTAGGACGGATCCGCGGGGTCGGGATTGAGGGCGCGGTCGATCACGTCGCGCGCCCGGATCTGGGTGTCGGTGTCGGCAAAGCGGGCCCGCACCGAATGGCCGTCGAGCTGCACAAAGTCCACCGGCACGCCCGCCTGGGCCAGCGCCTGTCGGACCCGTTCGGCCACGCCCTCGTCCACACGCACCGTGGCCTTGCCGCTGGACACCTGCACCGCCGGCGCCTCGCCGAAGAAATTGGGCAGGGTGTAGACGAAGCCCACGATCACGGCGACCACGAGGATCGCGTACTTCCACAGGGGATAGCGGTTCATGACAGCTCTTTCATGCCCATGATGTCGGCCCCGACCCGGGGCCTGGCCGTGGGGGCCGCAGCCCGGGCCTGACGGAACGAAGGGCGCCCCGTCGGCGCCCTTCCCGGTCCCGGCCCGAGCCGGGTCTGAGGCGGAAATTACTTGATCGTTCCCTTGGGCAGCACCTGCACCACGGCCGAGCGCTGGATCTGGATCTCCACGCCATTGGCCACCTCGACATGCAGGTAGGTGTCGCCGAGCTTGGCGATCTTGCCCAACAGCCCTCCGGCGGTGACCACCTCGTCCCCCTTGGCCAGGGCCTCGACCATGGCCTTGTGCTCCTTCTGGCGCTTCATCTGGGGACGGATCATGATGAAGTAGAGCACCACGAACATCAGCACCAGCGGCAGCAGGCTGAGCAGGGTCGATTCGGTGCCGCCTTGCGCGGCAGGGGCCGCCTGGGCGAATGCGTCAGCAATGAACACGGGACGTCTCCGGGAAAGGTCGATACAAGCGGTGGATTGTATGCCTGAGCGCCGGAAACGCCCGTGCTGCGCAGTCGGGCGGACGGCGTCCGCGTCACCGCGCCGGCATGGGTTGTCCGTGCAGTGGCGAACGCGGTCCGGGCAGCACGCCGTTGACGCGGGGCACCCCCAGCAGGCGCGCCTGCGCCGTTCCCGCATAGTTGTAGGCTGCGTCAGTGGCCGTCCCGATGATCTGCTTGACCAGGGCCGTCACCAGCATCCCGACCAGCCCGCCTTGCGACTGCTGGTTCTGTTCGGCCGAACTCGCAAACGCACTGCCCGACCACAGCAGCTGCCCATCGCGCAGGTCGATGATGCGTGCCTCGACGTCCACCCGGTTCTCGCTGTCGATCAGCTTGTACGAGGTGCCGTAGCGGTTGATCTTGAGGTACACGGCCGCATCGGCGCCGAAGACCTCCCTCAGCTTGGTGTAAGGAATGCCTTGGGCCTCGGCGGCCGAATGGACCCCGTTGCTGCGCAAGGTCTCGTCCACCAGCGTCACGGGCAGAACGTAGTAGCCGCCTTCGGCCAGCGGGCGCGTGGAGTGGGACCACACGCTGGGCGTGGCCTTGACCTCCGGGGACTCGTTCAAGGGCGGCATCACCAGCAGCGACGCCGGCTTGGCCCGCTGGAAGGCCGTGTAATCGTAGGGCGCGGGCGGTGTGGCACACCCGGCCAGGGCCAGGCCCGCCAGCACGGGCAAAGACAGAATCAGGCGGTTCATGCAGGGTTCTTCTTGGGTTCGGCCGTGGCCGCCGGCGGGACCGCGGCGGGTTGCAGGCGCTTGAGCAATTGATCCATGTAGGGCGCAGACTCCGGAAAGGCCGTCTTCTCGGCCTGCCACATTTCATACGCCGCAGCCGGATTGCCCACCTCCAGGTGCAACTTGCCCAGATGGGCCCGGAAACCCGGCGGCAGAGCCGCCCCGGCCGCCCTCGCCTTCTCGGCATGGGCTTCCATGGCCCGGATCTGTTCGAGGGGACTGGCCCCCTCACCGAGCAGCGCCTCGTATTGCACGCGCGGGTACGTCTCCCATAGGTACAGGGGCTTGGGAGGTTGAGCACATCCGGCCAACACCAGCAGGCCAGCGACCCCGGCAAGCGCCACCGAGGCGCGGGACAGGCAGCTCATCGACGCACCTCCTGCCCCCACAGACCGGCATCCTTGGCTGTCACCAGATGGTCGACCGCCTCCCTCAGCGCCAGGTCGAGCACCTTGCCGTTGAGGGTGGCGTCATAGCTCGCCGTCCCACCGAAACCAAGGACCTCGCGGTTGGACAGCTCATATTCGCCGGCCCCACGGGCGGAATACACCACTTCGGAGGTCAGACTGTTGACGATGTTGAGCGTGACCTTCGCGTAGGCCACCTGCGATTTGCCGCGCCCAAGGATGCCGAAGAACTGCCGGTCGCCCACCTCCTTGCGGCCGAACTCGGTGATATCCCCCGTCACGACGAAGGCCGCTCCCTTGAGGGCCTGGGCGGCGCCCTGAATCCGCGCCTCCTGCCCCGTTTCCGCCAAGTTGTCGCGATCCTGGACGGCAAAACGCTGAGACTGATGCAGATGGGCGATGAGCGCTGTCTTGGCCTGGGCCCCCAGGCGATCCACGCCGTCGGAGAACACGCCGCGCATGTAGCCCGATCGGTTGTCAAACCGCCCGACGGCAATCGGGATGCGTACCCCCGCGTAGGGCGACGCGGCAGACTGCACCTGCTGCACCTGCAGGGAACGGGAGCTTTCCGTCGCACAGCCGGCAACGGAGAGCGCAAAGCATGTGACCACGGACAGGGTCACGATCGAACGTGTGAACACGGAAGAGCCCTCAATCGAGTGTTGGAAGTGCTTCTTGTCGGACCGGTCAAAGCCGACCCGGTCCTCAGTCTAAGGGAGGATTCGCGCCGACCGGCCGGCACCGGCATCGTCCCACCGCAGACTCGCACAGCCGAAGTGTGCAGAAATCGGCAGTTCGGCAAGGGTTCTGGCGCAAAGAATGACGAGGCCCTCCCCCAAAGGAGGGGGGCTCGGACTGACCTGCGAGTGGCGCCTTGCCAACGGGTCCTCGAGCCACTCCAGAAACATCAGTCCAGGGTGGCCTTGATCGACCTGGCGAGAGCCCACGACGTGGAGCGGCCGTTTGATGCCTGGGTCCAACGCACCGCTGACCTGCTCCGCGGAATGCGCACCAAGGCAAAGAAGCGAAATCCGCACAACGCAAAGGAAGCGCGATGCACAAAAGCAGGTTCACGGAAGAGCAGATCATCGGGTTCATTCGCCAGGCTGATGCCGGCGTGAACGTGGCGGACCTGTGCCGCAAGGAAGGCTTCAGCACGGCCACGTTCTACAAGTGGCGAGCGAAGTTCGGCGACATGGAGGCCAGCGACGCGAAGCGGCTGCGCGAGCTCGAAGCCGAGAACGCCAGGCTGAAGAAGCTGCTGGCCGAGGCGGCGCTGGACAACGAAGCGCTGAAGGTGGCCTTCGGGGTAAAGCGCTGAGCCCACCGGCCAAGAGACAGGCGGTGGGCAAGACGCTGCAAGACACCTCGATCAGTGAGCGACGGGCGTGTGCGTTGGTGGGGCTGTCGCGCGACGGCTGGCGGCATCCGCCCCAGCGTGCGCAGGCCGACCACGACATGAGCGAGCGCATCAAGCAACTGGCGCACGAGCGCAGGCGCTTCGGCTACCGCCGCATCGGCGACCTGTTGCGGGCCGACGGGACGGCGGTCAACGACAAGCGGGTCTACCGGCTGTATCGGCTGACCGACCTGGCCGTGCGCAAGCGCAGGGGCACGAAGCGCTTGAAGCTCGAGCGTGTGCCACTGCACCGCTGCGTGGCGATCACCGAGGTGTGGAGCATAGACTTCGTCAGCGACAGCTTGGCCAGTGGTCGGCGCATCAAGTGCCTGACCATCACCGACGACTTCAGCCACGAGTGCGTCGACATCGCGGTGGACCACGGCATCGGTGGCGAGTACGTGACACGGGTGCTGGATCAGGCGGCCCGGTTCCGAGGCTACCCGCGAGCGGTGCGAACGGACCAAGGGCCGGAGTTCACCAGCCACGCGTTCCTCGCTTGGGCGACGGCCAGAGGCGTCAGGCACATCCTGAACCAGCCGGGCAAGCCGACGCAGAACGCCTACATCGAGAGCTTCAATGGCAAGTTCCGCGACGAGTGCCTCAACGAGCACTGGTTCGAGACCCTGGCGCAGGCGCGGCATGAGATCGCGCGATGGCGGGTCGACTTCAACGAAGTGCGCCCGCATACCCATTGCGGCCGCATCCCTCCAGCGCGGTTCGCCTCGCTGCATCGTCAGCAGGCTGACGACGCAGCCCGCGTGACCCAGAAGACCCAAGAGTAAAGTTCATCAACCCCGCGGGAATGTTCCAAACCGGTGGTACGGAAGACAAGGGCAGGTCGGCCTGAGCAAGTGTGGCGTGCAACCTACCTTGGAGACACACGCGCAAATCACGGCCACGAAAGGCCGCCTGCGTGTGCTTCCGCGAAGTAGTTGGCGCGGATTTCGAGAGAAAAGAAGGCGAAAGAGAGTCGAACCGGGTGGACTCTTTGCGACCTGGCGACGAAAGGCAGTACACGCAGAACCGGCCTAAACCCCGCGAGGTGTCGCGGACTTCGCAAACGAAAACGCCCAACCGGGGGCGGTTGGGCGTTGAATGGTGGCGGACGGAGAACTCGACGTCCAGGTAGTCCTCGACGCGCTCGCCGGCCGCAGCAATGCGCTGGGCGATGGCGGCCAGTTGCGTCTGGTCCCAGGACACGCGCTTCGGCAGATCGACCGTCACGCGCAGCGGTCCGTCGTTCAGATGCACGACGCCGAAGTCCTTGCCGGCTTCGAGGCGTGCCGCGCGCGCCTGCTCGCCGTAGGCGGCATCGAGTGCGGCGTCGAATTTGGCGCGGGCCCGCTTGAGCCAGGCGAGCGCTTCGTCAAGATTGCGGTTGATCTCCGCTTTCTGGGCGGGTGGAAGCTCAGCCAACTGGCTGACCGACATCGCGGCGATGTCGGCGGGGTAGAGGGTGAGATCGCTCATCGCCTTCCCCTTCAGCGCACCGCGCGCTCGGAGGTCGAGTCGTGCAGGGCGCCACGCTCGAACTCGATGACCGACTCCAGCGGGTAGCTGACGCGCTTGGACAGCTTCAGGTAGCGCGGGCCGCGCCCTTCGCTGCGCCAGCGCTGCAGGGTCTTGGGGCTCAGGCCCCAGCGCTGCGCGAGCTCGTTCTCGTTGAGGACCCGACGGTCGCCGGGGGACAGACTGTCGATCGCCTGGTGCGGCGACCGGGTGATGGTGCTTGCCGTTGTCGGCATGGAAGCCTCCTATGACGCTGTTGAGGAACAGGTGTCATTGCAGGCTTCGGGTGGCGAACCTTGGAGGGACC
>NZ_JBKBVU010000161.1:0-7012 GCF_046289365.1 Caldimonas sp.
ATGCCGGATGCGAACTACTGCTGGGTGGGTGTGGCCCGCAGCAACACCAACACGGGCACGCAGCGGCTGCTGATCGTGCGCTCGACCTTGGATGAGAAGACGCCGACGCACGTCGATGTGGGCTGCGCGACCACCGCGGCGTCCTTCGCCGACTCCCCCGAAATCAACCTCGTGGTCTACCGCTGATGTCCTATACCCAAGCCCACCTCGAAGCCTTGGAAGCGGCGCTGGCCAAAGGCGAAAAACGCGTGAGCTTCGGCGACAAGACCGTCGAGTACCGCAGTGTCGAGGAACTGCAGGCTGCGATCGCGGCGGTCAAGCGCGACCTGTTCGAGCAGGCGGCTGCCACGGGGCTGTGGCCCGGCGCGCCGCGGCAGATCCGCATCACCACGAGCAAGGGGTTCTGATGGCCTGGTACGCGAAGATCCGCAGTCTGTTTGGTGGGGCGCCGGTGCACGAGGCTGCCGGCCGTGGCCGTCGCTCCTTGGCGTGGATGCCCGGTAACCCCGGCGCGGTGGCGGCGATGCTGGCCACGAGCGCCGAACTGCGCACCAAGAGCCGCGACCTGGTGCGGCGCAACGCCTGGGCCAATGCCGGTATCGAGGCGTTCGTCGCCAACGCGGTGGGCACTGGCATCAAACCGCAGTCGATGGCCGAGGATGAAGCCTTCCGCGCCGACGTGCAGGCGCTGTGGCGCGACTGGACGGAGGTGGCCGACACCACCGGGCAGACCGACTTCTACGGCCTGCAGGCGCTCGCCTGCCGGGCCATGCTCGAGGGGGGCGAGTGCCTGATTCGCCTGCGCTGGCGGCGTCCGGAGGACGGCCTGATCGTGCCGCTGCAATTGCAGCTTCTCGAAGCCGAGCATCTGCCGCTGCATCTCAACACGGAACTGCCCTCGGGCAACGTCGTGCGCGCCGGCATCGAGTTCGACAGCCTGGGGCGGCGCGTGGCCTACCACCTGTATCGCTCCCACCCCGAAGATGGGCGGCTTGCGCCCATGTCGGGCCAGGGCGGGCAGGAGACGGTTCGCGTACCGGCATCCGAGATCATGCACCTCTACCGCGTGCTGCGCCCCGGCCAGATCCGCGGCGAGCCATGGCTCGCACGCGCCTTGGTCAAGCTCAACGAGCTCGACCAGTACGACGACGCCGAACTCGTGCGCAAGAAAACCGCCGCGATGTTCGCCGGCTTCATCACGCGGCTCGCTCCCGAGGACAGCCTGATGGGAGAAGGCGTCGCCAACGAGGCCGGTATCGCGTTGGCGGGGCTGGAACCGGGGACCCTGCAAATCCTGGAGCCGGGCGAGGATGTGAAGTTCTCCGATCCGGCCGACGTGGGCGGCAGCTACGGCGAATTCCTGCGCGCGCAGTTTCGCGCGGTTGCCGCCGCCATCGGCGTGACTTATGAGCAGCTGACCGGCGATCTCTCCGGCGTGAACTACTCCTCCATCCGCGCCGGGATGCTGGAGTTCCGCCGCCGCACCGAGGCGATTCAGCATGGCGTGCTGGTGCACCAGCTGTGCCGCCCGGTGTGGAACGCCTGGCTCGATCAGGCCGTGTTGGCCGGCAGCCTCACAGCGCCCGGCTACGCCCGCCGCCGGCGGGACTACCTGGCCTGCAAATGGATTCCCCAGGGCTGGCAGTGGGTCGACCCTGAAAAAGAGTTCAAGGCGATGCTGCTGGCGATCCGCGCGGGCCTCATGAGCCGCTCGGAAGCGATCTCGGCCTTTGGCTACGACGCCGAGGATGTGGATCGCGAGATTGCCGCCGACAACCGTCGCGCCGACGACCTCGGCCTGATCTTCGACTCCGATCCGCGCCGCACGGCCAAGGGCGGCGGAAGCACCGAGCCCCTCGCACAGGCTGCCGAAAGCCCAGCGCCGCCCGCCTGAAGGAACCCGCATGACCCCGTTGCCGCATCTGGCGGCGCGTCTGTTTGGCGCGCCGCTGCTGATCCATCGCCCGAAACTCGAGGTCATCCTCGCCGTGCTGGGGCCGCGCATCGGTTTGGCGGGTGGAGAAGCCCTACCGCCAATTCCCCCTCTGCGCAGCCCGCCCGCCGCCAAGGCAGGCATCGCCGTCTTGCCGATCCACGGCACGCTGGTGCGGCGCACTGGCGGGCTGGAAGCCGCCTCAGGACTGACCAGCTACCAGGACATCGCCGCGCAGCTGGATGCGGTCATCGCTGACCCAGCGGTCGCGGCCATCGTGCTGGACATCGACTCACCCGGCGGCGAGTCCGGCGGCGTGTTCGACCTGGCCGACCGGGTGCGTGCAGCCGCGCAGATCAAGCCGGTGTGGGCGCTGGCCAACGACATGGCCTACTCGGCCGCCTACGCCATCGGCTCGGCCGCCAGCCGCCTCGTGGTCACCCGCACCGCGGGGGTCGGCTCGATTGGCGTCATCGCCATGCACGCCGACCAGTCGGTGCGCGATGCCCAGGATGGCATCCGGTACACGACCGTCTTCGCCGGCGCGCGCAAGAACGACCTCAACCCGCACGAGCCGATCTCAGACGAAGCCCACGCCTTGCTCAAGCGCGAGGTGGATCGGATCTACGGCCTGTTCGTCGACACCGTGGCCCGCCATCGCGGCCTGAGCACGGACGCGGTGCGCGCCACCGAAGCCGGTGTGTTCTTCGGGCAGGACGCCGTCGCGGCAGGGCTGGCCGATGCCGTCGGCACCTTCGATGACCTGCTGGCCGATTTGACCGCGGCCCTTTCAACCCCAGCGACGCGCGCCAGCACGACGCCGGGACACCTTCACCCACCACGACTGGAGCCCTTCATGAATGAACCCGGAACCTCTGCTGATCCTGGGCTTGGCGCTGATCCTGATCGCGCTGCTGGCGCGCATCCGCCAATGACCATTGACGACGCGCAGGAGATCGCCGAGCTGTGCGCGCTGGCGGGCTGCCCTGAGCGCATCGCCGCTTACCTCGCGGCACGCACCTCGCCCGCTCAGGTGCGCAGCCAGCTGCTCGCCGCCCGCGCCAGCGGGCAGGAGATCCACAGCCACATCGCGCCGGATGCGGCCAAGCCGAATCCCCCATCCCTCCACGACAACCCCCTGGTGCAGGCAGCCCGCGCCCGCGCCGGCAAGGAGAAGTGACATGCCCGCCATCACCGAAGGCCTGAACCTGGGCGATCTTCTGAAGTACGAAGCGCCCAATCTCTATTCCCGTGACCAGGTCACCGTCGGCGCGGGTCAGAACCTGCCCTTGGGTGCGGTCGTCGGCCTGGTCACCGCCACCGGCAAGGTCAAGCAGATCGATCCGTCGGCTACCGATGGCAGCCAGGTGGCCGCAGGCGTGCTGATGCAGGCCGTGGACGCCACGCTGATCGACCGCGAGGACGGGCTGATGCTGGCCCGCCACGCCATCGTCGCCGATCACGCCCTGGCGTGGCCCGCCGCCATCACCGCCTCAGAAAAACAAGCTGCCATCGCGCAGCTCAAGAGCCTGGGCATCCTCGTGCGCAAAGGAGTCTGACCATGAACAACCCCTTCGAGAACCCCGCTTTCTCGATGGCGGCGCTGACCGCCGCCATCAACCTGCTGCCCAACAACTACGGCCGCCTGGACGAGATGGGCCTGTTCCCGGCCAAGCCGGTGCGCTTCCGCTCGGTCGCCGTGGAGGAGAAGAACGGCGTGCTCACCCTGCTGCCGACGATGCCTGTGGGCTCGCCCGGCACGGTGGCCAAGCGTGGCAAGCGCAAGCTGCGCTCGTTCGGCATCCCGCACATCCCCCACGACGACGTGGTGCTGCCCGAGGAGGTCCAGGGCATCCGCGCCTTCGGCTCGGAGACCGAGGTGCAGACCGTGGCGGCGGTGATGGCCGAGCACCTCCAGGCGATGCGCAACAAGCACGCCATCACCCTGGAACACCTGCGCATGGGCGCCTTGAAAGGCAGCATCCTCGATGCCGACGGCACCGAGATCTACAACCTGTTCACGCTGTTCGAGATCACGCCCAAGGTCATCAACTTCCAGCTCAGCAACCCGGGCACCGACGTCAAGAAGAAGTGCCTCGACCTCAAGCGCTACATGGAGAAGAACCTCATGGGCGAGCGCATGACCGGCATCCACTGCCTGGTGTCCGAGGAGTTCTTCGATGCACTGACCAGCCATGAGAAGGTCGTCGCCGCCTATGATCGCTGGCAGGACAGCCTGGCCCTGCGCTCGGACATGCGCGCGGGCTTTACCTTCGCCGGCATCACCTTCGAGGAATACTCGGGTGAGGCCAGCGACGGCGACACCACGCGCCGCTTCATCGCCGCGGGCGAAGGCCACGCCTTCCCGCTGGGCACGGTGGACACCTTCGCCACCTACTTTGCGCCGGCCGACTTCAACGAGACGGCCAATACGCTGGGCCAGCCGCTGTACGCCAAGCAGGAGCCGCGCAAGTTCGACCGCGGCACCGACATCCACACCCAGTCCAACCCGCTGCCGATGTGCCACCGACCGGCGGTGCTGGTGAAGGTGCTGGCGTCCTGATGGATGTCGAAACGCTGTACGCATCGGCCCGCAACGCCGGCCTCCTGACCCCCGTCACGGTGGCCGGAACCACCGTGCCCTGCGCCTTCCGCGCCCCGGACGAGACGGTGCTCGAGGGCCTGGCGCTGTCGCGCGACCACCAGATCGACTACCCGGCCGCGTGGCTGACGCTGGCCGTCGGCGACACGGTCGAGGTGGCCGGCAATACCTACCAGGTGCGCGACGTGCGGGCGATCGGCGACGGCAGCGAGTGTCGCGCCTGGCTCACCCGGCTCTGAGGACTTCCCCATGCCTTCCATCCGCGAGCGCCTCTTGCGGGCGATCGTCACGCGGCTGGGCGCTGCGATCGCGCCCATCCCGGTGCTGCGCCAGCCCACGGTGCCGCTCACCCGCGAGGCCAGCCCCGCGCTGCTGCTCTTGGCCGAAGGCGACCAGATCACCGCCCGCGCCAACCACCTGGTCGACCGGCTGCTCATCGTGCGGCTCGCGGTGGTGGCGCGCGGCGCGGATGCCTTCGAGGTGGCCGACCAGCTGCTGGTCACGGCCCACGCGGCGCTTCTGGCCGACCCCAACCTCGGCGGGCTGTGCATCGCCGTGCGCGAGATCGACGCCGAGTGGGAGGCCGAGGACGCCGACGCCGGGGCCGTGCTGCTGCCTGCGCGCTACGAGATCCGCTACCGCACCCACGCCATCGACCTCACCCAGACAGGATGACCCACATGCACATCGAACTGCTGAGACCCCACACCCACGCGGGACAGCGCCTCGCCGTGGGCGAGCGCATCGACCTCCATGAGACCAGCGCCCGCTGGCTGATCGCACAGGGCGTGGCCAAGGCGGCCACCCCGACCCTCGACGCCAAACCCGCCCGTCGCGAGCCGGCCTCCGGCGCTTCCACGACGGCGGCCACCCAAGGAGACTGACCATGCCCTACTTCTCTGGACAGGGCCGCGTCTACATCGGCGCGCGCGACTCGGCCGGCAACCCGGCCGGGCTCACCTTCGTCGGCAACGTGCCGGAACTCAAGGTATCGCTGTCGGTGGACACGATCGAGCACCAGGAGGCGCAGTCCGGCCAGCGCCTCACGGACCTGCAACTCATCAAGACCAAGAAGGGCGAGTTCGCCTGCACGCTGGAAGAACTCATCCCGGCCAACCTGGCGCTGGCGCTCTACGGCCACAGCACCCAGGTCACGCCGGGCACGGTCACGGGCGAAGCGCTGCCCAACCCAATCACGCCCGGGCATCTCTATCCGCTCGCGCACCAGAACGTCTCGGCGGTGCAGGTCCAGGACTCCGATAGCCCGCCCAAGACGCTGCCGGCCGCGCAGTATCAGGTGCACGCCAAGCACGGGTCGCTCCTGATCCTGGACGCCACCACCGGCGGCCCCTATACCGAGCCCTTCACGGTGGACTATGCCTATGGGGCGGCCAGCCGCACGGCGATGTTCACCCAGGCCCTGCCCGAGCGCTGGATCCGCTTCGAGGGTCTGAACACCGCCGACGGCAACCGCGAGGTGGTGATCGATCTGTACCGTGTGGCCATCAACCCGGCCAAGGAACTGTCGATCATCACCGACGAACTGCTCAAGTTCGAACTCTCCGGCCAGGTGCTGGCCGACCTCACCAAGCCGATCGGCGGCGATCTGGGCCAGTTCGGCCGCCTCGTGCTCTTGTAAGGGGATGGCGATGACCCACACGAGCACCGACTTCCAGACCTTCCCGCCCGCGCCGAAAGTAGTGGCCGTGGCCGGCACCACGGTGGAGCTCACGCCGATCCGCCTGGGGGAGCTGCCACGGCTGCTGGCCGTGGTGCGGCCTATTGCTTCGGATCTGTCGGCCGAGCCGGACTGGCTCGACCTCTTGGCGCGGCACGGCGAGGCGATGCTGGATCTGCTGGCCCTGACCACTCGGCGCGATCGGGCCTGGGTGAACGATCTGGCGCTGGATGAGGCCGTGACGCTCGCGGCAGCCGTGTTCGAGGTGAACGCGGATTTTTTTGTGGGGCAGCTCGCACCGGCGATCCAGGGCGCGGCGCAGCGGCTGGCCCCGACCCTGGGCCAGATTCGGGCTGGGACGGCGCCGTCGCCCGCCTGATCCGCGCCGGGCACCGGCTCGATGACGTGATGCGCTACACGCTGCCGCAGGCGCGGGCCTTGCTGGACGCCGACGCACGGATCGAGCGGCAGCAACTGGCCTTGCGGCTGGCGCTGCACGCCGTGGCGGCCCAGGGCGAGCGGGCCGCCATCGAACGACTGCAACGCGAGCTGCTGGAGGGCTGAGCCGTGCGTCTGACGCTGGCCACCTCCGGGCTGCTCGATCCGAGGCAACTCTCGGCCTGGAGCGCCGAGCGCAGGCAGGCGATCCACGCCGCCGTCGCCCGCGGCATGCACGCCGGTGGGCGCGAGGTGCGCGAGGCCGCCCGCGCCCAGATGCGCAGCGCCTTTGCGGTGCGGCGCGCGAGCTTCGTCTCGTCGATGCAGACCAAGGTGTTCGACCAGAAGCCCGAGCGTCTGC
>NZ_JBKBVU010000162.1:0-6906 GCF_046289365.1 Caldimonas sp.
GCGGATCGATGGGCGTGCCGCCGGCCAGACGGGCCACGTGAGCGCCGCCCTCCCGCAGGCGAAGCATCTCGAACCAGCAGCCGCCCAGCACGAACAGCAAGGTCAGCGCGGTGTTGGTCTCGAAGAACAACGGCGGAAAGCCCTGAGTCCAGGGAAAGCTCAGCCGGTAGATCAGCGCCAGGGCGCCGTTGACCGCCAGCACCAGCAGCACCAGCACGAGGGCGAACAGCCACAGCAGGCGCCGCGAGGCGGCCTGCGCCGCCGCCTGGTGTTCGCGAAAGCGCATCGCCATGGGGTCAGCGCCTCACCGCCAGAACCTCAGAACTGGACACGCAGGGTCTTGCGTTCCTCGTCGCTGGTGGTGGACTGCAGCATGCCCGCCTCCTTGAAGCCGAAGAGCCGGGCGATGAGGTTGGTGGGGAACTGCTGCGCGGCATTGTTGTAGTCGAGCGCCGCATCGTTGAAAGCCTGGCGCGCAAACGCAACCTTGTTCTCGGTGCTGGTGAGCTCCTCGGACAGCTCGCGCAGGGTCTGGTCGGCCTTGAGCTCGGGATAGTTTTCGACCACCGCCATCAGGCGCGCGAGCGTGCCCTCCAGGGCCTGTTCGGCGATGGCCAGCGCGCCCACCGATCCGGCGCTGGTGGGGCGCACGCGCACATGCTCGGCCGCGGTGCGGGCCTGGTTGCGCGCGGCGATCACGGCCTCGAGGGTCTCACGTTCATGGGCGATGTACTTGCGGGCGGTCTCGACCAGGTTGGGAATGAGGTCGTAGCGCCGTTTGAGTTGCACATCGATCTGGGCAAAGGCGTTGCCGATGGCGTTGCGCAGCCGCACCAGCCGGTTGTAGGCCCCCACGGCCCAGAACACCAGCACGGCGACGACCACCCAGCTCAGGATTTGTGTCGTGCTCATCCGCAATCCCCCATGGCCTGTCTTGTCCCCGCGACTCTACTACGACCACGCTGCACGGGGCTGCGGCGGCCCCATCACGGGCGCCGTCAGGCCAGCACGGCAGCGGGCGAGCCGGCGACGTACTGCGCGTGCCCGCGCGCGCGCAGCTCGCAGGCCGGGCAATGCCCGCAGCCCCGGCCCCACCGATGGCGCAGCGAGCGCTCGCCGAGGTAGCAGGTGTGGGTGTGCTCGACGATCAGATCCACCAGCGCCGCACCGCCAAGCCGCTCGGCCAGGGTCCAGGTCTGGGCCTTGTTCAGCCACATCAGCGGTGTCTCGACCGTCAACGGGGTGTCCATGCCGAGGCTGAGCGCCACCTGCAGCGCCTTGAGCGTGTTGTCGCGGCAGTCGGGGTAGCCGGAGTAGTCGGTCTCGCACATGCCGCCCACCAGCACGCTGGCGCCACGGCGGTAGGCCAGGGTCGCGGCGAAGGTCAGGAACAGCAGGTTGCGCCCGGGCACGAAGGTGTTGGGCAGGCCATTGGCCTGCATCTCGATGGCCCGCGCCTCGGTGAGCGCGGTGTCGCTGAGCTGGCCCAGCAGCGCCAGGTCGAGCACATGGTCGTCGCCCAGGCGGCCAGCCCAGTTCGGGAAGGCCAGACGCAGGGCCTCCCGCACGGTGGGCCGGCAGTCCAGCTCGACGCGGTGGCGCTGGCCGTAGTCGAAACCGATCGTCTCGACACGCGCAAAGCGCGACAGTGCCCAGGCCAGGCAGACGGTGGAGTCCTGCCCGCCGCTGAAAAGGACGAGGGCGGTACGGGGATCAGCCACGGACCTCGCCCTGGCCCAGCACGATGTACTTCAACGAGGTCAGCCCCTCCAGCCCCACCGGCCCGCGGGCGTGGAACTTGTCGGTGGAGATGCCGATCTCGGCGCCCAGGCCGTACTCGAAGCCGTCGGCAAAGCGCGTGCTGGCATTGACCATCACACTGGCCGAATCGACCTCGCGCAAGAAACGCATCGCGTTGGGATGGTGCTCGGTGAGGATGGCGTCGGTGTGGTGCGAACCGTAGCGGTTGATGTGGGCGATGGCCTCGTCCACGTCCTTCACCAGCTTGATGCTGATGATGGGCGCCAGGTATTCCTCGGCCCAGTCCTGCTCGGTGGCGTCTGCGAGCTTCGCGCCCGGCACGGCCGCTAGCAGCGCCTTCGCGCCGGCGTCGCAGCGCATCTCCACACCCTTGGCGGCAAAGATCGCGCCGATGCGGGGCAGGAAGGCCGGGGCGATGGCCTCGTGCACCAGCAGTGATTCGGCCGCGTTGCAAGGGCTGTACTTCTGCGTCTTGGCGTTGTCGGTCACGGTGACGGCCAGGTCGAGGTCGGCCGAGGCATCGACGTACACGTGGCAATTGCCATCCAGGTGCTTGATCACCGGCACCGTGGCCTCGCGGCTAATGCGCTCGATCAGCGACTTGCCGCCGCGCGGGATGATGAGGTCCACATACTCAGGCATCGCGATCAGCCGGCCCACGGCCTCGCGGTCGGTGGTCTCGATGAGCTGCACGCCCTCAGGCGGCAGGCCGGCGGCCTGCAAGGCCTGCTGCACCAGCTTCCACAGCGCCAGGTTGGAGTGCAGGGCCTCGGAGCCGCCGCGCAGCACGCAGGCGTTGCCACTCTTGATGCCCAGCGAGGCCGCCTCGATGGTGACATTGGGGCGGCTCTCATAGATCATGCCGAACACGCCAAGGGGCACGCGCATCTGGCCCACCGTGATGCCGGAGGGGCGGCGGCGCAGGTTGACCATCTCGCCCACCGGGTCGGGCAATGCGGCCACCTGCTCGCAGTTCTCGGCCATCTGGGCCACGACCTTGTCGGTGATGCGCAGGCGATCGACCATCGGCGCGGCCAGGCCGCGGGCCTCGGCAGCCGCCAGGTCCTTGGCGTTCTCGGCCTGCAGGCACGGGCCTTCGGCGCGGATCAGCGCGGCCAGACGGCGCAGCGCGTCGTTCTTGGCGGCCGTGGAAGCCGCAGCCATGCGCGTGGCGGCCGCGCGGGCGGCGGCGCCCACGTGGTCCATGTAGGCCTGGAGATCGGTGGCAGTCATGCCCCGGATTGTCTCAAATCCGGGCATCGGCCGCTGCGTTCAGAACCGTGACACCAGCGCCAGCCACAGCGGCGCCGTGAGCACGAAGACCAGCGTGGACAGCACCAGGGTGGCCGTGGTTTCGGCCTCCTGGCTGCGGTAGCGCTGCGAGAACATCAGCGCATTCGTGCCCGCAGGCAGCGCCGCGCATATCACGATCACCGTGAGCGGCAGGCCCGACAGGCCGAACACGAAGCGCCCCACGACCAGCACCAGCGCCGGCTGGGCCACGAGCTTGGCCGCCGTGAGCCAGCCGGCTGCGCGCAGCGAGCCCTGCAACCCGTAGTGGGCCAGCGACATGCCGATGGCCACCAAGCACACCGGCACCACGGCCTGGCCCAGCATGGACAGGATCTCGTCGGCGGCCTGGGGGATCGGCAGGCCGGCCACGTTCCAGCCCATGCCGACCAGCACCGGCAGCACGACCGGGTGGATCAGGGTGTTGCGCACCGTGAGCTTCAGGGTGGCCGCCAGGCGGGGCCGGCCGGCTTCGGTGCGCGAGGCGGCGCGTGCCATGTCGAGCTCCACCAGCACCGTGAGCAGGCTCAGCAGGATCAGCGCATGCAGGCTGACGATGGCCAGGTGGATGGACAGACCCGCCTCGCCAAACAGCGCCAGCGCGATCGGGATGCCAAGTTGCACGGTGTTGCTGAAGGTGGCCGTGATGGCCCTCACGCTGGGTTCGGCCGGTGAGCCCTCGCTCGACAGTCGCCGCCGGCGCCACACATAGATGCCCAGCAGCAGCCCCACCACCGGCACGAAATAGGCCACGATCACTGCCCAGGGCAGGGTGGCGAAGTCGATGCGCGCGGTGGTGCGGAACAGCAGCGCCGGCGCGAACAGGTAGAAGGCCGCGTTCGACAGCGCCCGGGCCGTCTCGCCCCCGCCAAAGAACTTCGCCCGCCCGGCCAGCCAGCCGATCGTGACGACGGTGAAGATGGCCAGGAGCTTGAGGAAGACGGCGGGGGTCATTCCTTGGCCGCCGCCTTCTTCGCCGGCGCCTTCTTGGCCGCCGCCCGGGGCGCGCGTGGCTCGAACTCGAAGCCGACCTTGCCTTCCTTGTGGTCCCAGACCAGGAAGGCCTTGAACTTGCGGCGCGTCTTGTTGGAGACGAAGTTCTCCAGCAGGTCGGTCTTGCCGGTGGCCAGCAGCTTGCTCATCTGCTCGCGCGCCACGGGCTGCTGCAGGATGATCTTGCCGCTCTTGAAGTCGCAGGTGATGCGCGAGCCCACCGCGTGTTCACAGACGTAGCTCGTGCCGTGCTCGAAGACACGGCCCTTGCACTTGGGGCAGACGCCCAGCGACTCCTGGCCGCTGAAGTCCACCGGCTCGCCGTCCTGCGTCTTCTGTGTGTCGTCGCCGAAGTCGAACTCGAGCTTGTAGTTGCCGATGTCCTCGTCGTAGGCCAGCTTGAGCTCGGCCGAAAAAGGCCAGCCTGCCTTGGAGCGGAAGCCCTCCAGCGGGCCGATCTTCTTGTGGGTGAGGAACTGCTCGACCTCGTGCAGTTCGAAGCTGCGCCCGCCGGGAATCTTGCTGATCGAAAAGCCACAGCCCTCCTCTTCCCCGGTTTTGCCGGTGCAGGTGAAGCGGCGGTAGTTCTCCTTGACCACGCCGCCGCAGTTGGGGCATGGGGTCTGCAGCGTGGCGTAGTCGCCGGGAATGGTGTCGCGGTCGTATTCCTTGGCCTTTTGCACGATGCGCTGGGTCATCGCAGCAATCTCGGCCATGAAGGCCTCGCGCGAGAGCTTGCCCTTTTCCATCTGGGCGAGCTGGAACTCCCAGTTGCCGGTGAGCTCGGGCTTGGTGAGGTCTTCCACGTCCAGGCCGCGCAGCAGCGTCATGAGCTGGAAGGCCTTGGCGGTGGGGACGAGCTCGCGCCCCTCACGCACGAGGTACTTCTCCAGGATCAGGCCTTCGATGATGGCCGCACGGGTGGCCGGGGTGCCCAGGCCCTTTTCCTGCATCGCGGCCTTGAGCTCCTCGTCATCCACCAGCTTGCCCGCGCCTTCCATGGCCGACAGCAGCGTGGCTTCGGTGTAGCGTGCCGGCGGGCGGGTCTTGGCGGCATTCACGGCCACGTCCTCGGTGCGCACGCGCTCGCCCGGCGTGACGGCCACGAGGTCGGCATCGTCTTCCTGGGCTTCCTTGCCATAGACGGCCAGCCAGCCGGGCTTGACCAGCACCTTGCCGTTGGTCTGGAAGCTGTGCACCTTGCCCTGGGCCTGAACAGTGGTGATGCGGGTGGTGACCAGGTACTCGGCCGGCGGGTAAAAGACCGCCAGAAAGCGCTTGACCACCATGTCATAGAGCTTGGCCTCGGCCTCGGTCAGGCTCTTGGGCGGCTGCAGCGTGGGAATGATGGCAAAGTGGTCCGAGACCTTGGCATTGTCGAAGACCCGCTTGTTGGGCTTGACGAACCCCTCCTTGATCGCGTGGGCCGCGTGCGGGGCCAGTGCGCGCAAGGGACCGGGCAGGTCCTCGCCGGCGATCATCTCCATCGTCTTCTTGACCACGCCGAGGTAGTCCTCGGGCAGGGCGCGCGAGTCGGTTCGCGGATAGGTCAGGACCTTGTGCTTTTCGTACAGGGCCTGGGCGAGCGCGAGTGTGGTCTTGGCCGAGAAGCCGAAGCGCGAGTTGGCCTCGCGCTGCAGCGTGGTCAGGTCATAGAGCAGCGGGCTGCTCTGGGTGCTGGGCTTGGCCTCCTCGGTGACGGTGCCGGTCTGGCCGCGCACTGCCTCGGCAATCGCCTGGGCTTCGGCAGCCGTCCACAGGCGGTCGGCCCGCAGCTCGGGGTCGGCCTCGTTCTTTTTCCAGGCCGGGTCGAACCACTTGCCTTCATAAGCGCCGGCCTGGGCACCGAAGGTGGCGCGCACCTCCCAGAAGTCGCGCGGCACGAACTTGCGGATCTTCTCCTCGCGCTCGACCACGATGGACAGCGTGGGCGTCTGCACCCGCCCCACGGTGGTGAGGAAAAAGCCGCCGTCGCGCGAGTTGAAGGCCGTCATCGCCCGCGTGCCGTTGATGCCCACCAGCCAGTCGGCCTCGCTGCGGCTGCGCGCGGCTTCCGACAGGCCGCGCATCTCCTCGTCGCTGCGCAGCCGCTCGAAGCCCTCGCGGATGGCCTGGGGCGTCATGCTCTGCAGCCACAGGCGCCGGATGGGCTTGTTCAGCCCGCCCTTGGCCGGCGTGGCGTACTGCACGATGAGGCGGAAGATCAGCTCGCCTTCACGTCCCGCATCGCAGGCATTGATGAGCTCGGTGACGTCCTTGCGGCGGATGAGCTTGACCAGGGCATTGAGCCGGCCCTTGCTCTTGTCGATGGGATGGAGCTCGAAGTGCGGAGGGATCACCGGCAGGTGGGTGAAGCTCCACTTGCCGCGCTTGACGTCGTATTCCTCGGGCGCCTTGATCTCGACCAGGTGACCCACGGCGGAACTGACGATGTAGCGCTCGTTCTCGAAGTACTCGTCGTGCTTTTCGAACTTGCCGCTCGAGGGCGTGAGCGCGCGCACGATGTCCTGTGCGACGGACGGCTTCTCGGCGATGACCAGGGCTTTGCTCATGGATCTCGGGTTGGGTCAGGAAAGAGGGGGCACCAGGACATGCCGCGCGCGCGCTCCCGCGCGGCCCCTACAATGCCGCTGCCTCGCGCGTGCGCGCACGCACGCGCGCGCTCCCATTTCAATGTACCCAAAGTCGACCATGACGCAAGCTCGACCCGTCCGTTCCCCCCGCGCCACCGCGGGGTCTGCCGTTCCGTCGCGGGGGCGGCGCATCCAGGTGCGCCGCTCGGGCGTGCACGGCAAGGGCGTGTTCGCGGTGGCGCCGATCCGGGCCGGCGAGCGCATCATCGAGTACAAGGGCGAGGTCATC
>NZ_JBKBVU010000163.1:0-6883 GCF_046289365.1 Caldimonas sp.
CCGTCGAACTTGATCAGCGAGCCGTCCTGACGGCGCACACCCTTGGCGGTGCGCACCACCACCGCGCTGTAGACCTCGCCCTTTTTGACGCGGCCGCGCGGCGCAGCTTCCTTGATGCTGACCTTGATGATGTCGCCAATCCCGGCATAACGGCGCTTGGACCCGCCCAGCACCTTGATGCACATGACGGACTTGGCGCCAGTGTTGTCGGCGACGTCGAGTCGCGATTGCATTTGAATCATGAAAGTCCCCAACTTCTCCCGCCGAATCTCCCGTGCCCATCACGGAAAGGCAAAGCGGTCAGTCTTGGGCCCGTCGAATACCCACCCCAGGGCAGGCACCCGCTTGGGCGAAGCCGGCGCGCTCTGGCTCTGGCCTCACACCCCACCCGTTCGGAAAGCGAACCAGGCAGAGAGCACATGCAAAACCAGCCGATTTCCGGCGAAGCTGCGCATTATCGCGTGAGATTATCTCGGCGTCAACTATGTCAAGGCACCAGCCCTCCGGTTGCGCCCGGGAGGGTGGCCGCCGGGGGCCGACCGACAGCGCCGCGGAGCGCGCCGCACCGGCCCCAACACAGCCGTCGGGCCTCAACCGCGCAGGGCTTGGGCCTGCTTGAGCAGGGTCGCCGCGTCGCTGACCTCGAACTTGCCGGGCGCTTCGATGTTCAGCGCCTTGACCACACCATCGACGACCAGCATGGAGTAGCGCTGGGACCGCAGCCCCATGCCTCGGGCGGTCAGATCCAGCGTCAGCCCGGTGGCCCGGGCGAACTGCGCGCTACCGTCGGCCATCATGCGCACCTTCCCGGCCGTCTTCTGCTCGCGCGCCCAGGCCCCCATCACGAAGGCATCGTTGACCGAAATGCACCAGATCTCGTCGACCCCGGCCGCCTTGAAGGCATCGGCCAGCTCGACGTAGCCGGGCACGTGCTTGGCCGAGCAGGTCGGGGTGAAGGCCCCAGGCAGACCGAAGATCGCCACCGTCTTGCCAGCCGTGGCCTCATGGATGTCGAAGCTGTTCGGGCCGATCGAGCAGCCCTGACCCTCGACCTCGATGAATTCCTGCAGGGTGCCGGCTGGCAGCTTGTCGCCGACTTTGAGCATCGTCGTCTCCTGTATTGCGTTGGATGATGAAACCGGCCGAACGTGAAAACGGCCGGCCGCCAGTATGAGGCGAACCGGCCGTTGCCGGAGGCTAGCGCCCCGGAAACCCGAGCCGCCAGCGGGCCGATCAGCAGGCCCAGGAGATCAGACCTCGCGGGCCTTCTCGATCAGGCGTGTCACCACCCAAGACTTGGTCTTGGAGATGGGGCGGCCCTCGGCGATCTCCACCAGGTCCCCCATCTTGTACTCGCCCTTCTCGTCATGGGCGTGGTACTTGCGGGAACGGGCCACGATCTTGCCGTACAGCTCGTGCTTGGTGCGACGCTCAACCAGGACGGTGACCGTCTTGGCGCGCTTGTCGCTCACCACGCGCCCGATCAGGGTGCGGGTGTTCTTCTCAGCGGCTTGAGCTTGCGTCATTTCGCGGCTCCTTCCCTTTTCTTCTGCGCCAGGATGGTCTTGACGCGGGCGATGTCACGGCGGGTCTTGCCCAGCGCAGCCGTGTTGCTCAGCTGCTGGGTGCCCTTTTGCATGCGCAGGCCGAAGTGGGCCTTGAGCAGGTCTGCCAGTTCCTTCTCCAGGCCGGCGACGTCCTTGCTGCGCAGTTCAGATGCTTTCATGTCGATACTCCGAATGCGGTTCAGGCGCCGATCTGGCGGCTCACGAAGATGGTCTTCAGCGGCAGCTTGGCCGAGGCGAGCTGAAAGGCTTCACGGGCAAGTTGCTCGGGCACGCCGTTGATCTCGTACAGCACCTTGCCCGGCTGGATCTCGGCCACCCAGTACTCGGGGTTGCCCTTGCCGTTGCCCATGCGCACTTCGGCGGGCTTCTGGGAGATCGGCTTGTCCGGGAAGATGCGGATCCAGATGCGCCCGCCACGTTTGACGTGACGGGAAATTGCACGACGGGCCGCCTCGATCTGGCGGGCCGTGATGCGGCCGCGCTCGGTGGCCTTCAGGCCGAAATCACCGAACGCCACGGTCGCGCCGCGCGTGGCCACGCCGGTATTGCGGCCCTTCTGCTCCTTGCGGTATTTGCGACGAGCGGGTTGCAGCATGTCTTATTCTCCTTTGGCCTCGCCACCCGGCGAAGCCGCTTTGCGCACGCGCTTGACGGCCGTCTTGGGCGCGTCGGCGGCCTCGGCAGGCTTGTCACTGCCATCGGCCGGCGCTTCGTTGCGGCCGGCACCGGCACGCACACCACCCCGCGGGGGACGGCGGTCGCCGGCGGGGCGGTCGCTACGTGGGCCGCGGCGGCCACGGCGGTCGTCTTCGGGACGCTCCTCGGTCTTGGCAGCAGGCTGTTCGCCGCGGCCGAGACGTTCGCCCTTGTAGACCCACACCTTGACGCCGATGACGCCGTAGGTGGTCTTGGCTTCGGAGAAGCCGTAGTCGATGTCGGCACGCAGGGTGTGCAGGGGCACACGGCCTTCGCGGTACCACTCGGTGCGGGCAATCTCGATGCCGTTCAGACGACCGGCGGACATGATCTTGATGCCCTGGGCGCCCAGACGCATGGCGTTTTGCATCGCGCGCTTCATCGCGCGACGGAACATGATGCGCTTTTCGAGCTGCTGGGTGATCGAGTCGGCGATGAGCTGGGCATCGATCTCGGGCTTGCGCACCTCCTCGATGTTCACCGCCACGGGCACGCCCAGGCGCTTGGCCAGCTCGGCCTTCAGATTCTCGATGTCCTCGCCCTTCTTGCCGATCACCACGCCCGGACGGGCCGAGAAGATGGTGATGCGGGCGTTCTTGGCGGGGCGCTCGATCAGGATGCGCGACACGGCGGCGTTCTTCAGCCGCTCCTTCAGGTACTCGCGCACCTGCAGGTCATCGGCGAGCATCTGGCCGAAGTTGCGGTTCGACGCATACCAGCGCGACGCCCAGGCACGCGTGACGGGCAGCCGGAAACCGGTCGGATGGATTTTCTGTCCCATGGTTCTCTTTCTGCCCCTTAGTTGCCGACGGTCACGAAGATGTGGCAAGTGGGCTTGCTGATGCGGTTGCCGCGGCCCTTGGCGCGCGCGGTGAAGCGCTTCAGCGTGGTGCCCTGCTCCACGTGGATCGTCTTGACTTTCAGTTCGTCGATGTCGGCACCATCGTTGTGCTCGGCGTTCGCAATCGCGGACTCGAGCGCCTTCTTGATGATGCCGGCGGCCTTCTTGGGCGTGAACGTCAGGATGTCGAGGGCCTGGCCGACCTTCTTGCCGCGGATCATGTCGGCCACCAGCCGGCCCTTGTCAACCGACAGGCGCACACCGCGAACGATTGCTCTGGTTTCCATCGCCGCTCCTTACTTCTTCGCTTTCTTGTCCGCGGGGTGACCCTTGAACGTGCGGGTCAACGCGAACTCGCCGAGCTTGTGACCGACCATCTGGTCGGTCACGTACACCGGCACGTGTTGCTTGCCGTTGTGCACCGCGATCGTCAGACCGATGAACTCAGGCAGGATCGTCGAGCGACGCGACCAGGTTTTGATCGGCTTCTTGTCCTTGGTCTCGACGGCCTTCTCGACCTTGACCATCAGGTGGTGGTCGACGAACGGGCCTTTCTTGAGTGAACGAGCCATAGCGTCCTCTTATTTCTTGCGGCGCGAGACGATCATCGTCTGGGTGCGCTTGTTGCGACGGGTGCGGTAGCCCTTGGTCAAGGTGTTCCACGGCGACACGGGCGCCCGGGCCTCGCCGGTGCGACCCTCACCACCACCGTGCGGGTGGTCGATCGGGTTCATCGCGACACCGCGCACGGTCGGGCGGATACCCTTCCAGCGGATCGCGCCGGCCTTGCCGTACTGGCGCAGGCTGTGTTCTTCGTTGCTCACCTCGCCGATCGTGGCGCGGCACTCGATGTGGATCTTGCGGACCTCACCCGAACGCAGGCGGACCTGCGCGTAGGTGCCCTCACGGGCCATCAGCACGGCCGAGGTACCGGCCGAGCGGGCGATCTGGGCGCCCTTGCCCGGCAGCATCTCGATGCAGTGGATGGTCGAACCCACCGGAATGTTGCGGATGGGCAGCGCATTGCCGGCCTTGATCGGAGCCTCCGAGCCGCTTTGCACCGTGGCCCCCACCTCCAGGCCGCGCGGCGCGATGATGTAGCGACGCTCTCCGTCGGCATAGCACAGCAGCGCGATGTGCGCGGTGCGGTTCGGGTCGTACTCGATGCGCTCGACCTTCGCGGGGATGCCGTCCTTGTTGCGACGGAAATCGATCACGCGATAGTGGTGCTTGTGACCACCGCCTTTGTGACGGGTGGTGATGTGGCCGTTGTTGTTGCGGCCGGCTTTCTGCTTCTGGGGCTCGAGCAGCGACTTCTCGGGGGCGCCCTTGTGCAGGTGCTTGTGCACCACCTTCACCATGGCACGGCGGCCAGGCGACGTGGGCTTGAGTTTGATGACGGCCATTTACGCAGCCTCCCCGGAGAAGTTGAGCTCCTGGCCTTCCTTCAGCGACACATAGGCCTTCTTGACGTGATCACGCCGACCCATGGACCGACCGAAGCGCTTGACCTTGCCCTTCTGGTTCACCACCTGCACGCCTTCGACCTCGACCTTGAACAGCAGCTCGACAGCCGCTTT
The DNA here is from genome assembly GCF_046289365.1 of Caldimonas sp. NCBI lineage: Bacteria > Pseudomonadati > Pseudomonadota > Betaproteobacteria > Burkholderiales > Sphaerotilaceae > Caldimonas > Caldimonas sp. The sequence goes on from NZ_JBKBVU010000163.1 coordinate 4,686, forward strand.
GATCTCAGGCTTGGTGGCGTCCCGCAGGACCTTGAACATCACCTGGTTGTGCTTCTCGGCCACCGACGTGGCCTTCTCGGACACGATGGGCGAGACCAGCACCTGCATCAGGCGGCCTTCGTTGAATTTCGGGGCGCTCATGCCAGCATCTCCTTGAGCTGATCGATCGCGGCCTTGGTCACGAGCACCTTCTTGTAGTGCACCAGCGACAGCGGATCGGCGTAGCGCGGCTCGACGACGAGCACGTTGGCCAGGTTGCGCGAGGCCAGGTACAGGTTCTCGTCGATCTCATCGGCGATCACCAGCACGGACTCCAGACCCATGGCCTTGAACTTGGCGGCCAGCAGCTTGGTCTTGGGGGCCTCGACCTTGAGGGAGTCGACCACGGCCAGACGACCCTCACGGGCGAGCTGCGAGAAGATGGCGGCCATGCCGGCGCGGTACATCTTCTTGTTGACCTTGTGGGTGAAGTTCTCGTTGGGGCTGTTCGGGAAGATCCGACCGCCGCCGCGCCACAGCGGCGACGAGGTCATGCCGGCGCGCGCGCGCCCGGTGCCTTTTTGGCGCCAGGGCTTCTTCGTGGAGTGCTTGACGGTGGCACGATCCTTCTGGGCGCGGGTACCCTGGCGGGCATTGGCCTGGTAGGCCACGACCACCTGGTGCACCAGGGCTTCGTTGTACTCGCGACCGAAGACGGTGTCAGGCGCGTCGATCTTGGCCGACGACTGGCCCTGTTCGTTCAGGAGCTCGAGCTGCATCAGTTGGCCCCTTCCTTCTTGGCCTTGGCCTTGACAGCCGGGCGCACGACCACGTGACCCCCCTTGGCGCCGGGCACGGCACCCTTGACCAGCAGCAGCTGGCGGGCTTCGTCGACGCGCACGATGTCCAGGTTCTGGGTGGTGACGGTCACATCGCCCATGTGGCCGGACATCTTCTTGCCGGGAAACACGCGGCCCGGATCCTGGGCCATCGAGATCGAGCCCGGGACATTGTGCGAGCGGCTGTTACCGTGGGAAGCGCGCTGCGAACCGAAGTTGTGACGCTTGATGGTGCCAGCAAAACCCTTGCCGATGGACGTGCCCTGCACGTCGACGGCCTGGCCCGCAGAGAACATCGTCACGGGCAAGGTGGCGCCGGGCTTGTACTCGGCAGCCACCTCGGCGGAGACACGGAACTCCTTGAGGATTTCGCCCGCCTCAACGCCAGCCTTGGCAAAATGGCCGGCCTCGGGCTTGGTCACGCGGGAAGCCTTGCGGGTGCCGAACGCCACCTGGATGGCGCTGTAGCCGTCGGTCTCCACGGTTTTGACCTGAGCCACTCGGTTGTTCGACACGTCGAGCACCGTCACCGGCACGGCATCGCCGTCGCCCGTGAAGATGCGCATCATGCCCACCTTGCGGCCCAGCAATCCGAGACGATTGCTAAGACTCATTGTTTTCTCCAATGCCCGACAGCGATTGGCCGGGCTGACTCGATGCGCGAAGTCCGGACGACACCGGCCCCGCAACCACAAACCACAAAGGCCCACGAAAGTGGGCAGCCTTGCGGAAAAGCTATTGATTGTAGCAGACGCGGCCTGCCCTGCAAGCCAGTCCGCGCCTTGTGCTGCTTACTGCAGCTTGATCTCGACGTCCACGCCGGCCGGCAAGTCCAGCTTCATCAGAGCATCGACGGTTTTGTCGGTGGGATCGACGATGTCCATCAGGCGCTGGTGCGTGCGGATCTCGAACTGGTCGCGCGAGGTCTTGTTGACGTGCGGCGAGCGCAGGATGTCGAAACGCTGCATACGGGTCGGCAGGGGCACAGGACCCTTGACGATCGCGCCGGTGCGCTTGGCGGTGTCCACGATCTCGAGCGCCGACTGGTCGATCAGCTTGTAGTCGAACGCCTTGAGGCGGATACGGATCTTTTGCTTTTGCATGGTGACTCCTAAAGAGCAGTGTTGCAGCCCCCCAGGACTGCAACGAAGAGGCGGTTGAGCGAGGGAGCCGTCTTGGCGCCGGGCTGTCCCCAGCCAGAACGGGCAGCCCCCTCGGGGCGGGTGTCAAGCGCGTCGTGCACAAGACACCCGGGGGCACCATGTCATTCGATGATCTTGGCCACGACGCCGGCGCCGACGGTGCGGCCGCCTTCGCGGATGGCAAAGCGCAGACCCTCTTCCATGGCGATCGGTGCGATCAGCTTGACCGTGATCGACA
>NZ_JBKBVU010000164.1:0-6829 GCF_046289365.1 Caldimonas sp.
CAGCCGGTCCAGGTGTGGCTTGTCGCCGAGCTGGGTGACCTGGGTAACCACGTTGGCGCCGATGCGGTTCAGGAAACCGAGGCCCTTGTTGCCGATCGCCACGGCCTGTGCCTTCAGGCCCTGCGCCTCCAGCTCTTTGAGCTTGGCGGTGGTGGCCCGCAGGATGTTGGTGTTCAGGCCGCCGCACAGCCCCTTGTCGGTGGTCACCACGATCACGCCCACCTGGCCGGTCCCGCTGTTCTTCTGCAAGAACGGGGGCTTGTACTCGGGGTTGGCCTGGGCGAGGTTGGCCGCGATGTTGCGCACCTTGTCGGCATAGGGCCGGGCCGCACGCATGCGGTCCTGCGCCTTGCGCATCTTGGACGCGGCGACCATCTCCATGGCCTTGGTGATCTTCTTGGTGTTCTCCACCGACTTGATCTTGCCGCGTATTTCCTTGCCTGCCGCCATGACGGAACTCCTTCTGTGAGGGGTTAGGCGAAGGACTTCTTGAACGCGGCGATCGCGGCGGTCAGTTCGGCCTCGGCGTCCTTGTCCATGGCCTTGTCGGTCTCGAGCTTGTTCAGCAGCGCCGCATGGCTGGTCTTGAGGTACTGATGCAGGCCGGACTCGAAGGCCAAGACCTTCTTGACGTCCACGTCGTCCAGGAAGCCCTTGTTCACCGCGAACAGCGAGGCGGCCATCAGGCTGATGGGCAGCGGGCTGTACTGGGGCTGCTTGAGCAGTTCGGTCACGCGGGCGCCGCGGTCGAGCTGCTTGCGGGTGGCTTCGTCCAGATCGGAGGCGAACTGCGCGAAGGCCGCCAGTTCACGGTACTGCGCCAGGTCGGTACGGATGCCGCCCGACAGACCCTTGATCAGCTTGGTCTGGGCCGCACCGCCCACCCGCGACACCGAGATGCCCGCGTTGATGGCGGGGCGGATGCCGGCGTTGAAGAGGTTGGTCTCCAGGAAGATCTGGCCGTCGGTGATCGAGATCACGTTGGTCGGCACGAAGGCGGACACGTCGCCGGCCTGGGTCTCGATGATGGGCAGCGCGGTCAGCGAGCCGGTCTTGCCCTTGACCTCACCCTTGGTGAAGGCTTCGACGTAGTCGGCGTTCACACGCGCAGCGCGCTCCAACAGGCGGCTGTGCAGGTAGAACACGTCGCCGGGGAAGGCTTCACGGCCCGGCGGACGGCGCAGCAGCAGCGAGACCTGGCGGTAGGCCACGGCCTGCTTGGACAGGTCGTCGTAGACGATCAGGGCATCCTGGCCGCGGTCGCGGAAGTACTCGCCCATCGTGCAGCCCGAGTAGGCCGCGACGTACTGCATGGCGGCGGACTCGGAGGCCGAGGCGGCCACGACGATGGTGTAGTCCATCGCACCATGCTGTTCCAGTGCACGCACCACGTTCTTGATCGACGAGGCCTTCTGGCCGATCGCGACGTAGATGCAGGTGACGCCCTGACCCTTCTGGTTGATGATGGTGTCGATCGCCACCGCGGTCTTGCCGGTCTGGCGGTCGCCGATGATCAGCTCACGCTGGCCGCGGCCGATGGGCACCATCGCGTCGATGGACTTCAGGCCGGTCTGCAGCGGCTGCGACACCGACTGGCGCGCGATCACGCCAGGGGCGACCTTCTCGATCACGTCGGTGAGCTTGGTGTTGATCGGGCCCTTGCCGTCGATCGGGCGACCCAGGGCGTCGACCACACGGCCGATGAGCTCGGGGCCCACGGGCACTTCCAGGATGCGGCCGGTGCACTTGACCGTATCGCCCTCGGACACGTGCTCATAGTCGCCCAGGATCACGGCGCCAACGGAGTCGCGCTCGAGGTTGAGCGCCAGGCCGTAGGTGGGCTGACCGTTCTTGTCGGCCGGGAACTCCAGCATCTCGCCTTGCATCGCGTCGGACAGGCCATGGATACGGCAGATGCCGTCCGTCACCGATACCACGGTGCCCTGGTTGCGGATGTCGGCCGAGACGCCGAGACCCTCGATGCGGCTCTTGATGAGTTCGGAAATTTCTGCGGGATTCAGTTGCATTGCGTACTCCCAGTCTGGTTGTCGGCCCGGGGCCTGAACCGAGTTCGGGCCCGGGACCTTCCCGGGCGATCAAGCGTTGGTCTGGCCTCAGGCCGTCAGCGCCACCTTCATGCGTTCGAGTCGTGCCTTGACCGAGGTGTCGAGCACTTCGTCGCCCACCACCACGCGCACGCCGCCAATCAGCGAGGGATCGACCTCCACCCGCGCCTGCAGCTTGCAGCCAAAGCGCTTCTCCAGCGTGGGCAGCAGCTCCTTGAGCTGTTCGTCGCTCAGGGGGAAGGCGCTGAGGATGTGGGCCTCGGCCGAGCCCGCCGCCGCATTCTTGAGCGCGCGGAACTGGGCCGCGATCTCAGGCAGCGCCGCCAGGCGGTCGTTGTCGATCACGGTGCGCAGGAAGTTGCCCACCTGCGGGATCAGCGGGGCCTTGAGCACCGAGGCGAACAGGTCGTAGACCTGCTCGGGCGTCACCTTGGGGTTGGCGGCGAACAGGCGCACCTGCGGCTCGGCGGCCACGCGCGCCAGCGCATCGACCTGGTCGGCGATGGCATCGGCGTCGGCGCTTGCCGCCACCCGGTACAGGGCCTCGGCGTAAGGACGTGCGATGGTTGCAAGCTCGGCCATGGTCACAGCTCGGTTTTCAGGCGGTTGAGCAGGTCGGCATGCACCGAGGCGTTGACCTCGCGACGCAGGATCTGCTCGGCCCCTTTGACAGCCAGCATGGCCACCTGCTCGCGCAGGGCCTCGCGGGCCTGGACGACCTGTTGCTGCGCCTCGGCACGGGCAGCCGCAACGATCTTCTCGCCTTCCTCGCTGGCCTTCTTCTTGGCTTCTTCGATGATGGCCTGGGCCCGCCGCTCGGCATCGGCCAGCAGCTTCGAGGTTTCATCGCGCGAGGCGGCCAGTTGCTGCTGGACCTGCTGGTTGGCTTGGGCCAGTTCGGCCTTGGCCTTGTCGGCGGCTGCCAGGCCTTCGGCGATTTTCTGTGCGCGTTCGTCCAGGGCCTTCGTGATGGGCGGCCACACGTATTTCAGCGTGAACCACATCAGGATGCCGAAGACCACGAACTGCGCAACGAGTGTCGCGTTGATGTTCATGGATCAGGCCTTTCGTTTCTCTGGAGTCGAGGACGGATCGGAATCCGCAAAGAGAGAGAAAGGAAGCCGATCAGCCGATCACGAACGGGTTGGCGAAGGCGAACAGCAGGGCGATGGCCACACCGATCAGGAAGGCCGCGTCGATCAGACCGGCCAGAATGAACATCTTGGTCTGCAGCTCGTTCATCAGCTCGGGCTGACGGGCCGACGACTCGAGGAACTTGCCACCCATCAGCGCGATGCCGATGGAAGCGCCGATGGCGCCCAGGCCGACGATCAGACCGCAAGCCAGCGCGACAAGACCCAGAATGTTTTCCATGATTGCTCCTATTGGAAGGTTGTTGACGGACGGAAGAAAAAACCGAAAAAAAGCCGGCGGGCTCGCCACCTGCCGGCGGTTGAAACTCAATGGCTTTCGTGGGCCTGGCCGACGTAGATCAGCGTCAGCATCATGAAGATGAAGGCCTGCAGTGTGATGATCAGGATGTGGAAGATGGCCCAGATCGTGCCGGCGATCACGTGACCGATGAACATCAGCGAGCCGCCCAGCGACAGCGCGGCGCTCGCGCCCATCAGGGCGATCAGCATGAACACCAGCTCGCCAGCGTACATGTTGCCGAACAGCCGCATGCCGTGGGAGATCGTCTTGGCCGCGTACTCGATCAGGTTGAGCAGGAAGTTGAACGGGGCCAGCAGCACGGCACCGAGGCCGTGGCCGTGGAACGGGGCGGAGAAGAGGTCCTTCACGAAGCCGCCGAGGCCCTTGACCTTGATGCCGTAGTACAGGCACATCGCGAACACGAAGCTGGACATGCCCAGGGTGATGGACAGGTCGGCGGTGGCCACGACGCGCATGTAATCAGGCAGCCCCAGGGTCGGACCGGCCCAGTGCCACAGTTGCGGAATGGCATCGACCGGCACCAAGTCCATCGCGTTCATCAGGAAGATCCAGACGAAGGCGGTCAGCGCAGCGGCCGAGACGGCGCGGCGCGAGGTCTCGTTGTGGACGATGCCCTTGGCCTGGGTGTCGACCAGCTCGACGAGCATTTCCACCAACCCCTGCAAACGGCCCGGCACGCCGGAGTGCACGCGGCGTGCGGCATAGGCCATGAAGAGGACAGCCGTCAGGCCCAGCGAGATGGACCAGAACAGCGAGTCGAGATTGAAGACGGAGAAGTCGATGATCCCGGTCTGCTGCTTGTTCTGCAGATGGACCAGATGGTGGGTGATGTAATCACCCGCGGTGAGCGCTTGTCCTTCGGCTGCCATCGTTCGTTCTCGTCAACGGTCGCGCGAGGCGACGATTTGTGTCTGTTGCACCCGACCCCGCCACAGCAGGGCCGCCCCATTCACTTTCAAGCACACCACCATCGCCGCCAGCACGGCCAGCCAGCTCAGGTTGGGCACGAATCTTGCAGCCGCCACCAACATGGCCACGGCCACGACGATCTTTACCAACTCCCAGACCATGAACCTCAGCACCAGGGTGCCGGGGTTCGCGCCGGAAGCGCCGGTCATCCCGCGGGCCAGCAAGGCCCCCGGCACCACCACGGCCGCCGCGCCGATCAGCGCCGAGACGACCGTCTCGCCCCTGCCGGTGACCAGCCACGCCAGCGCGGCCACCACCAGTCCGGCCACGGCCTGGGCCGTGACCACCCGCCAGGGCGAGAGCGGCGGGTGCTTCGCGCGCCAAGCCTGCGCCTGCTCGGGCGTCAGGGGCTTGAACGGCGCGGCTTCGTCCGCATCTTCCTGCTTCCAGTCATCGTGTCCATGACCTTGGGGGTCGTGGGCCCGTGGCGCTTGCGCCTGGCCGGGATCGTTCCGGTCGGTCATGGCGGGCACGGAAGTTACAGTTGGTTGCGGCAAAGCCTCGGGATTATACGTGGAAACCCCCACGTACTTTCCATCCCCCTGAGTGCCGCGACGTTGTCGCGTCCGTCCGACAGGGGCTTGCCGGGGGCCGCGCTTGCCGCTAAAGCCGGCCTTGACCCAGGATCAAACGGCGCAGACGGCTGCCGGCAGCCCCGGCACGTCCACCCTCACTTGCAGCACGCGGCCAGCCCAGGGCTGGACGGACAGTTCCTCGGCCGGGCGCTTCTCGCGCGAGGTGGTGATGTACAGCGTGCGCAGGTCGGCCCCGCCAAAGCAGGGCATCGTGGGGCAGCGCACCGGCAGGCGCAGCTCGTGCAGCAGCTCGCCTTGGGGGGACAGCCTCAGCACGCGCGCGCCTTCGAACATCGCCACCCAGTAGCAGCCTTCGGCGTCCATCGCCGCGCCGTCGGGCCGGCCGCCATAGGCATCGAGCGGCTGGCCTTCGCCCCGGGGCTCGAAGCGGGCAAAGACGCGCCGCGGCCCCAGTGCGCCGCGGGCCAGGTCGTAGTCGAAGGCGTAGACGGTATGGGCCTTGGTGTCGGACCAGTACATCGTGCGGGCATCGGGGCTCCAGGCCAGGCCGTTGGACACCGTGATGCCGTCGGCGCGCCGGCTCAGGCGGCCGGTCTCGTCCAGGCAGTACAGCGCGGCCAGCGCCGGGTCGCGCGGTTCGTAGATCGTGCCGACCCACAGCCGGCCGGCAGGGTCGCACTTGGCGTCGTTGAAGCGCTCACGCCGCGGGTCATAGGGGGGCTGGGCCAACAGGGTGCGTGCGCCGGTGACCGGGTCGAAGTGCACGATGCCGGTGCGCAGCGTGAGAACCAGCCCGCCGCGACGGGCGGGCACGCAGGCCGACACGTCGGTATCGAAAGCCCAGGTGTCGAGCCGTCCGGTGTCCGGCTGCAAACGGTGCAGTCGGTGGCCGGGAATGTCGCAGAAGTACAGGCATTGCTCGACCGGGTGCCACAGGGGCGACTCGCCCAGCAGGGCCGCGGTGTCGGTTGCAGGCCGCAGGGTCTCGGGATGGTGGGTCATGGTCATGGGCGGGCGTCCAGGAGGTCGATCTGCATCCAGGCCGAAGCGGTGTGGCCGTCGGCCAGGGCCACCAGGCCGTGGGCCAGCGGGTCGTCCCGATGGAAGGCATTGTTGGCGTGGCTGACCGGCTCGACCGCATAGTCGGGCCGCGACGGCGGGGTGAAGACCACGAGATGGCGGGTCGAGGCGCTCAGTCGCAGGTCGAAGCTCTGGTCGTGCAGGAAGGCTTCGCCGCGCCAACCGGTGTGGCAGTGGTCCAGGTCGAGCGCCTCGACGGCGGCGTCCAGGGCCGCGCAGGGACGATGCTGCGTGGGCAGCTTGCGCTCGTCCATCTCCCAGCGGCCGTCGACCACGGCGCGCAGGCGGCTGCCGGGCCGCTTGAGGAAGAAAGGGTGCCAGCCCAGCCCCATGGGCGCGGTGTCCGGGCCGCGGTGGGTGGCCGAAAGCTCGAAACGCACCCCGCGGGGTGAGAGCACGATGCGCTGGCGGGCCTCGAAGGCAAAGGGCCAGTCTTCGTCGGGCCGGTGGGACAGCACCAGTTCCACCGTGTCGGCCGTGTAATGCGCCACCGTCCAGGCCCGCTGGAAGCCCACGCCATGCATCGGGTGCGGGCTGCCGGCCACGTTGAGCCGCAGCCGGTGCACCCGGCCCTGCCAGGGCAGCCGGCCTTCGGCGATGCGGTTGGAATACGGCACCAGCGGATAGGACGCGGCCCGGCGGGCCTCGGTCAGCGCCTCAGGCTCGGTGCTGCGCAGTACCAGGCGCCCATGCCCCCCCAACCCCACCCCCCCACCCCCCAGA
>NZ_JBKBVU010000165.1:0-6803 GCF_046289365.1 Caldimonas sp.
TGCACCTCTCGGTGCGTGCCTGCGGCGTTTGGTCGAAGGAACAGGCCTGGGCCGGCGGTGCGGCCAGGTCCCACCCCAGGGCCGCCAGTGCGGCGGCCCGGAACAGGAAGGGTTTCATGAAGGCATGTCTCCGTTGTCAGACCGGGTGGCCGACGGGGTTCCACGGGGGGGGCTGCCCGTTCGGACTGAAAACGTTATCATGAACCGTTGCCGCAACCCATCCGCCCCATCCCGCCCGTGAGCTCCGACACCGACACCCCCCCACCCGTGACCGTGCTCGACGTGGCCCGCGCCGCCGGCGTGTCGCCCAGCACCGTCTCGCGCATCCTCAATGGCACGGCCCGGGTGGCCGCCGACAAGCGCGCCGCGGTCGAAGCCGCCATCGCCCGGCTCAACTTCCGGCCCAATCTGTTCGCGCGCAGCCTCAAGACCGGCACCACGATGACGGTCGGCATCGTCACGCAGGACGTCGAGAGCCCCTTCTACGGCCGGGCGATGAAAGGCATCGAGGCGGGGCTGAACGGCAGCGGCTACGCGCCCATCATCGTCAGCGGCCACTGGAACGCCGAGGAAGAGGCCGAGCGCATCGAACTGCTGATGGCTCGGCGCATCGACGGCCTGATCATCCTCACCGGCCACCTGTCCGACGAGCAGGTGCAGGCCTTTGCGCTGCACCAGCCGGTGGTGGCCACCGGCCGCGAGGTGACCGGCCCGCAACTGCGCAGTTGCCAGCTCGACCAGGAAACCGGCGGCTACCTCGCCACGCGCCATCTCATCCACCTCGGCCACCGCCGCATCGCGCACATCGCCGGCCCGCAGGACCATGACGACGCCCGCCGGCGCCTGACCGGCTACCGCCGTGCCCTGCAGGAGGCCGGGCTGATGGCCGACCCGGCGCTGATCGTGCAGGGCGACTTCATGGAAAGCGGTGGCCTGATGGCCATGAACCGCCTGATCGACAGCGGCGAGTCCTTCACCGCCGTGTTCGCCGCCAACGACCAGAGCGCCTACGGCGCGCGCATGGCCCTGTACCGCCGCGGCGTGCGTGTGCCCGACGATGTCTCGCTCGTGGGCTTCGACGACCTGCCCGCCTCGGCCTACCTCACCCCCCCGCTGACCACCGTGCGTCAGCCCATCTACGAGGTGGGCCTGTACGCCGCGCGCACCCTGCTCTCGCTGATGGGGCACCCGGCCGAACCCATCACGCTGCCGCCGATCGAACTCATCGTGCGCGAGACGACGCGCCGGCTCTGAGGCACCACAATGCGCGCATGACTCTGCGCATCCTGCTCACCGGCTTCGAGCCCTTCGGCGGCGACATCATGAATCCCTCGCAGGCCCTGGCCGAGGCGCTGCACGGCCAGTGTGTGGACGGAGCCCCGGTCACCGGTCTGGTGCTGCCCTGCGTCTTCGACGCGGCGTTGGACATGCTCCACCAGGCGCTCGAAGTGCACCGCCCCACCCTCGTGCTCGCCCTGGGCCAAGCCGGCGGTCGGGCCGATCTCAGCCTCGAGCGCGTCGCGATCAACGTCAACGACGCCCGCATCCCCGACAATGCCGGCCGCCAGCCCATCGACACGCCGGTCGTGCCCGGCGGCCCGGCCGCCTACTTCAGCACCCTGCCGATCAAGGCCATCGTCGCCGAGCTGCATGCCGCGGGCCTGCCCGCCTCGGTGTCGCAGACCGCCGGCACCTTCGTGTGCAACCATGTCTTCTACGGCTTGATGCACGCGCTGGCCACACGGCATCCGCGCGCTCGCGGCGGGTTCATGCATGTGCCGCTGCTGCCCGGGCAGGCCGCATGCCTGGCGCAGCCCACGGCCAGCATGGCACTGCAGACGATGCGCGATGGCGTGCTGGTGGCCCTGCGGACGGCACTGCGCGAGCGGGTCGATCGGGTGGTGGGCGGGGGTGCGTTGGATTGAACCGCACCAGCCCTGCGCTCAAAGCGTCAAGACGCGGGTGACGGGGGGCAGGTCAAACACACACCGCAATGCACGCCACCCGAAACCAGGCAGGCACAAACAAACCAGGCTGTGCCGCGGCATCTGTTCAGGGTTGATCGTCATGGGCTCGGATGCCAGCGCAAGGCCATCATGACCGACACAAACACCACAGGCACTGCGCAGCCCATCGCCAGCACCGCGCGTGCCGCCCATCTGTACCAGCCTGGAGCCATCGTGTGAGCTTCCTGTGCGTTGCGTTTCCGGCCCAACCGGGGAAGCCGATCAGGCTCCGCAGCATCACCGTCTTCATCAGACCCATCACGAGGCCTGAATAGACCGCTACCTCTGACTCCCTGGAGCAAGGCGGCCCCCCAATACCGTCGGACCCAAGCCTTAGGCATCAACAACTGCTTGAGCCACAAAGAGAGGGGAGCTGCGATCAGGTAGTACGCGGCCACGTAAATCATGGCTCCGCGTGTCGACAACTCTGTCGAGAGTGATGTCTTCCGTGTGTATTTCAGCGTCGGATCAGGTCTTCGCAATCGTTGCAGACGAGCAGCCACTCGTGCCCATCGCATCGCACCGTACCCGTCCAGGCCGCCGTGATGCGCCAGCTGCAGGTTTGTCCCTGGTACTGCAGCACCCCGAGTGCGGCGCAGGGCGCTTGCTCGTAGTGGTCATGCAGCGTCTTGGCGTCTACGGGCTTCGCTCGGCGGAAGAAGGCTGCCGCATCGGCGTGGCGGCCCGGCACGTCGGCTGGGGTACAGCGCTGGGGTTCGGTGGATTCGAAGTCGGAGAGGTACACGTCTCGTACGGCATCGGGCCTGAACGCTGGCAGTCCCGTTACGCAAGCACTGACGAGAACCATCCCAGCCAGGGCGACCAACCTCATCGCCATACGGCACTCCCCGCTTCATCAGGGTGCTTGTACGACACCTGCGGATGACGGAAGACATCAGCAGACGTGAGAGAGAAGTGACGGTAGATCTCGTCGATCAACCATTGCAACCGGTGATTCTGCTCGGTCGTCACCGCCTCATAGCGCCTTTCATCGATGTGCCTGCCGACCAGCTCGATGCCGATGGAGTCGCTGTTTACCGGGAAGCGCTCAGGGTAGGGCTTACGGCGTTCGATGTCGTTGATCGCGGCAATCTGCGCCGACCACCCCAAGGCAAGTGCCTTGGCGATTTCCGGATCGCGACAGTTGGCCTTCAACAATTCCAGGCAGCGCGACTTGATGCGCGCACCCACGTGAAAGCAACGCTTAAACAGGCTCGCCGTCTGGTACAGAGTCCCGTTTTTTGCGATGAGGAAATGCGCGCCATGACCACCTCGGGCGTAGGCATTGAACGTGGACTGTTCGTCATCCGCATCCGTCTGATGGATGACGATCGCGCGGGCGGCCTCGAGGGCCCCCTGCTCGATCTGGGGATACCGCCGATGTTGCACTTGGACGTGCACAAGCATGCCTTCCTTGTCGATGTTCGACATCGGAACCTCCTTGAATATTGCAGGAATGACGGCGCATCAGTCTAGGCAGCCGCCATCCCAAGACAAGGCTCATTTCGTGAGCGAGTGTGACAACCGCATTTCGGGAGTTGCAACAGCTGCGCGATCAGCGCATCCCCGCCACGCCCGATCCAGCCCATCGTCCTACACTCGGGCAAACCCTGATCTCTATGTCCTCCGTTTCTTCCGCGCTCCCCCTCGACCTCGCCTTGCAAGGCGGGGGCTCGCATGGCGCTTTCACCTGGGGCGTGCTCGACCGCTTGCTGGAAGACGAGGGCCTGTCGGTGCAGGGCATCTCGGGCACCAGTGCGGGGGCGTTGAACGGCGCGGTCTTGGTGACGGGGCTGGTGCGCGGCGGGCGTGAGGCGGCGCGTGCGGCCTTGCGGGCGTTCTGGGAGGACGTGGGGCGCAGCGCTCAGGTGTTCTCGCCGTTTTCGCTGACGCAGGCGGCTGCCGCGCAGCACCACAGCTTCAACTTCGACCGGCTGCCCAGTTACCAGTGGGTGACGAGCTTCTGGCGCAGCTTCAGCCCCTATGAGTTCAACCCGCTGAACCTGAACCCGCTGCGCGACGTGGCGCGCCGGCATGTGGATGAAGCGGCACTGCGCGAGTCGCACACGCATGTGCCGGGCTTGAGCCTGTTCGTGACGGCCACCTCGGTACACACCGGCCAGGCGCGGGTGTTCACGGGCACCGATCTCAGCATCGACGCGCTGCTGGCCTCGGCCTGCCTGCCCTTCCTGTTCCAGGCCGTGGAGATCGACGGCGAGCCCTACTGGGACGGTGGCTACACCGGCAACCCGGCGCTGTACCCGCTGATCTACCGCACGAACACCTTGGACATCCTGCTGGTGAAGATCAACCCGCTGCGACGCGAAGGCACACCCATGCGCAGTGTGGAGATCATGGACCGCATGAGCGAGATCACTTTCAACGCAAGCCTGATCGCCGAGCTGCGCGCGATTGCCTTCGTGTCGCGGCTGCTGCGCGAACACAAGCTCGATCCGCGCCGGTACAAGGACCTGCGCCTGCACATGGTGGCCGACGACGAGGGGCTCGCACCCTTCAATGCGTCGAGCAAGCTCAACACCGACCCGGCCTTCCTGGAGCAGCTCTTCACGCTGGGCCGCGCGGCGGCCGAACGCTGGCTGGCGGCGCACCGCCGCGACCTGGGCCGGCGCTCGTCGCTGGACATCGAAGCGCAGTTCCTGGGCCGCACCGACGCCACCCGCGCCCAGCCCGTCCCGCTGCAAGCCAGGCCGCCGCGCCGCCCGTGGTGGCGGCGCTGGCTCGGGCGTTGAATCGCCTCAGACGCCGAGCTTCTTCTTCAGCAGCTCGTTCACCTGGGCCGGGTTCGCCTTGCCCTTGGTGGCCTTCATGGCCTGGCCCACCAGGGCGTTGAAGGCCTTGTCCTTGCCGGCGCGGAATTCCTCCACCGACTTGGCATTGGCGGCCAGCACCTCGTCGAGGATGGCTTCCAGCGCGCCGGTGTCGTTCATCTGCTTGAGGCCCTTGGCGTCAATCAGCGCATCCACATCACTGCCTTGGCCGCTCCACAGGGCTTCGAACACCTGCTTGGCGCCATTGTTCGAAATGGTGCCGTCGTTGATGCGGCCGATCAGCGCGGCCAGCGTGGCGGCCTGCACGGGGGCCTGCGCAATGTCCTTGCCTTCGGCATTGAGCCGGCGCGACACCTCGCCCATCAACCAGTTCGCCACCAGCTTGGGCTGCTGGCAGGCATTGCGTGCGGCCTCGTAGTAGCGCGCAAACGCGAGGCTTTGCGTCATCATCATGGCGTCATAGGCCGGCAGGCCGTCCTCGCGCTGGAAGCGTTCGGCCATCACGCTGGGCAGCTCGGGCATCTCGCCCTTCACCCGTTCGATCCACTCGGGGGCGATCACCAGCGGGGGCAGGTCGGGGTCGGGGAAGTAGCGGTAGTCGTGCGCGTCTTCCTTGCTGCGCATGGCCCGCGTCTCGCCGGTGTCGGGGTTGAAGAGCACGGTGGCCTGCTCGACCTGGCCGCCGTCCTCGATCAGGTCGATCTGCCAGTTCACCTCGTAGTCGATGGCCTGCTGCAGGAAGCGGAAGCTGTTGAGGTTTTTGATCTCGCGGCGCGTGCCGAAGGGTTGGCCGGGCTTGCGCACCGAGACGTTCGCATCGCAGCGGAAGCTGCCCTCCTGCATGTTGCCGTCGCAGATGCCCAGCCACACCACCAGCGCATGCAGGGCCTTGGCATAGGCCACCGCCTGCGCCGACGAGCGCATCTCGGGCTCGGAGACGATCTCCAGCAGCGGCGTGCCGGCGCGGTTGAGATCGATGCCCGTCTGGCCGTGGTAGTCCTCGTGCAGCGACTTGCCGGCGTCTTCTTCCAGGTGAGCGCGGGTGAGGTGCACCACGTGCTTCTCGTCGCCCACGTAGAACTCGACCTGCCCGCCCTGCACCACCGGGATCTCGTACTGGCTGATCTGGTAGCCCTTGGGCAGGTCGGGGTAGAAGTAGTTCTTGCGCGCAAAGATGGACCGCGGCGCCACGGTGCCCTTGACCGCCAGGCCGAAGCGGATGGCCAGCTCGACCGCAGCCCGGTTCAGAACCGGCAGTGTGCCGGGCAGGGCCAGGTCCACCGCGCAAGCCTGGGTGTTGGGTGCGGCACCGAAGGCCGTGCTGGCCCCTGAGAAGATCTTCGATCGTGTGGACAGTTGTGCGTGCGTCTCGAGGCCGATCACCACCTCGTAGCCGCGCACGAGTTTCGATGCGATTGGGGTCATCTCAATAGCCCTGGGGGATGCGCAGGTGGAAGTCGGTGGCTTGCTGGAAGGCATGCGCCGCATGCAGCAGCTCGCCTTCCTTCCAGTAGTTGCCGATCAATTGCAGGCCCACGGGCAAGCCGCCCTCGCCAAAGCCCGCCGGCACGCTCATGCCGGGCAGGCCGGCCAGGCTGGCCGGCAGGGTGAAGATGTCGGCGAGGTATTCCTGCACCGGGTCGGTCTGGCTGCCCAGCACGCGCGCCACCGTGGGGGCAACCGGGCCGGCGATCAGGTCGCACCGGGCGAAGGCGGCCTGGAAGTCGTCGGCGATCATGCGGCGCAGCTTCTGGGCCTGCAGGTAATAGGCGTCGTAGTAGCCGTGGCTGAGCACGTAGGTGCCGATCATGATGCGGCGCTGGACCTCGGCACCGAAGCCTTCGGACCGGCTCTTCTTGTACATGTCGAGCAGGTCGGCATAGTCCTTCGCGCGGTGGCCGTAGCGCACGCCGTCATAGCGGCTCAGGTTGGAGCTGGCCTCGGCCGGGGCGATGATGTAGTAGACGGGGATGGACAGCTCGGTGCGCGGCAGGCTCACGTCCACCAG
>NZ_JBKBVU010000166.1:0-6784 GCF_046289365.1 Caldimonas sp.
GGCGCGCGCCATCACCTCGGCCCGCAACGGGTCATCTTCCTTGATCGTGGCGGCCAGCCTTTCCCAGAACTGCGCCGCCTGCGCAGGCTGGCCGTGCTGCTGCGCGGCCATGGCGGCGAGCGTGAGGGCCACGGGTTGGGTGGGCTCCAGGGCCAGGGCACGCTGCACCAGCGCATGGATCGCGTCGTCGATGCGGCCGCCGTGCAAGCGGGCCAGGAAGTCGGCGTGGTGGGCGAGCAGGGCCGCGTCGCGCGGGCGCAGGCGGGCTGCGGTCTCCAGCGCGTCCTGCGCTTCGGTGTCGCGGCCCAGCGCAGCGCGGGCGCGGGCGAGCTGGGCCCAGGCGTGGGCATCGGTGGGATCGTGCTGCACACGCTCGCTGAACTGGGCGATGGCCTGCATCAGGGGTGGGGCTTGGGCAGGCGCCGCAGCCGGTGGGGGGGCCAGGTGCTGCGGCGAACCCAACCAGGCATAGCCCCCGGCGGTGAGGGCCAGGGTGAAGGTGCCAACGCCCACGAGTGTGGCGAAGCCGTGCGAGCGCAGGGGCCACAACAGTGCCATCAAGGTGAGCGCCGCCAGCATGCCCGCGAAGACGAGGAAGAGGCTCATCGGGAGGCCTCCTCGGCATCGTCGGCCTCAGGCTCGAAGGCCTCGGCCGGCAGGCGCTGGCGGCGGCGCAGGGTGAGGCCCAGCACGAGCAGGCCCGCGGCCAGGAGCAGCGCCGGGCCGAACCACAGCGCGGCGGTGCTGCGCTGGAGCGGCGGGCGGTAGTGCACGACCTCGCCATAGCGTTCGCTGAAGAAGGCGCGCACCTCGGCGTCGCTGCGGCCTTCGGCCAGCAGGCGGCGCAGTTCGGCGCGCAGATCCTGCGCCAGCGCGGCAGACGATTCGGCCAGGGTCTCGTTGCGGCACACCAGGCAGCGCAGCTCGCGGGCCAGGGCGCGGGCGCGCGCATCGAGCACGGCATCGTCGGCAGCTTGTGCGCTCGTCATCGAAGCCGCGGCGAGCAGCAGCACGGCGAGGAAGCGGCGCCCTTCAGCCATCGGCCAGCTCCTGGAGCAGCGGCTCGATGCGCGTGCGAATGAACTCGGGCGAGACGATGCCCACGTGCTTCAGGCGCACGTGGCCGCGGCGGTCGATGACATAGGTCTCGGGCACGCCGTACACGCCGAAATCGATGCCGGCGCGGCCGTCGGCATCGACCAGCACGAGGCGGTAGGGGTCGCCATGGCGTTGCAGCCAGGCACGGGCGTGGTCATTGCGGTCCTTGTGGTTCAGGCCCACCAGCGCCACGGTGTGGCGCCGCGCGAAGTCCACCCACACCGGGTGCTCCACCGTGCAGGGGCCGCACCACGAGGCCCACACGTTGAGCACCCAGGGCTGGCCCAGCAGGTCGCGGCCGGTGACGCGCTGGGTGGGGTCGTCCAGCCGCGGCAGCGAAAATGCCGGAGCAGGCTTGTCGATCAGGGGCGACGGCACTTCCAGCGGGTCGAGCGAGAGGCCACGCCAGAGCAGCGCGATCAAGGCCAGGAAGATCAGGAGCGGTGCGAGGGCACGCAGCACCGGGCCGAGACTGGGTTTCATGCGGGCTCCTGCACGGCACTCGCAGCCGCCTGGCGCTGGGCCGCGCGGTAGCGGCGGTCGCTGGCGGCCAGGCCGCCGCCCAGGGCCATCAGCAGCGTGCCGGCCCAGATCCAGCTCACGAAGGGCTTCACATGCAGGCGCAGCGTCCAGGTGGCGCGGTCGGCCTGCACTTCGCCGAGCGACACATAGACGTCGCGCAGCGGGCCGTGCACCACGGCGGGTTCGGTGAACGAGGTGTCCTGGCTGGCGTAGAGGCGCTTTTCAGGGTAGAGCTGGGCGACGGGCTCGCCGTTGCGCGTGACTTCCACCCAGGCCTGGGCGGCGCGGTAGTTGGGGCCCATCACGTCGCGCACGCCGCGGAAGTGGAAGCTGTAGGGGCCCAGGTCGGCCTGCTGGCCGGCCGAGAGCGCGGCATCACGCTCCAGCGCGTAGCTGCCCACCATGGTGACGCCCACCGCAAACACGGCCACGCCGGCGTGGGCGAGCCACATGCCCCACAACGCGCCCGGGGCCTGCCAAAGGCGACGGCCGTGGCCCCAGAGGTCGGTGGCGATGGTGCACAGGATCCACGCCCCCATCCACAGGCCCAGCACGGCACCGAAGGACACCTGCCCCGCCCACCAGGCCAGCACGAGGGCGCTGACCACCGACAGCCCCGCAGCCCAGCGCAGGCGACGCGCGAGCGCGGGCAGCTCGGCCTCCTTCCAGCGTGCCAGCGGGCCGATGCCCAGCAGGAAGATGAGCGGCAGCATCAGCGGCACGAAGACCCTTTCGAAATAGGGCGGACCCACCGAAATCTTGGCGCCCGTGAGCGCATCGAGCACCAGCGGGTAGAGCGTGCCCAGGCCCACCGAGGCCACGGCCACCACCAGCAGCACGTTGTTGAGCAGCAGTGCGGTTTCCCGCGAGACGGGAGCGAAGCGCCCGCCCAGGCCCAGCGTGGGCGCGCGCCAGGCATACACCGCGAGCGCCACGCCCACCACCACGGCCAGGAAGAGCAGTAGCGCCAGGCCGCGCTGCGGGTCGGTGGCAAAGGCATGGACCGAACTCAAGACGCCCGAACGCACGAGGAAGGTGCCCAGCAGCGAGAGCGAAAACGTGAGCAGCGCCAGCAGCACCGTCCAGGCACGGAAGGCGCCGCGCTTGTCGGTGACGGCCAGCGAGTGGATGAGCGCGGTGCCCGACAGCCAGGGCAGGAAGGAGGCGTTTTCCACCGGGTCCCAGAACCACCAGCCGCCCCAGCCCAGCACCTGGTAGGCCCACAGGCTGCCCACCGCGATGCCCAGTGTGAGGCAGAGCCAGGCCACCGTCGTCCACGGGCGCATCCAGCGCGCCCAGGCGGCATCGAGCCGGCCACCCAGCAAGGCGCCCAGCGCCAGCGCAAAGGCCACGGCAAAGCCCACATAACCCATGTAGAGCAGCGGCGGGTGCACGACCATGCCCGGGTCCTGCAGCAGGGGGTTGAGGTCGTGGCCATCGAGCGGCACGGGGCTCAGGCGCGTGAAGGGGTTTGAGGTGATCAGCACGAAGAGCGCAAAGCCCGTGGCGATCCAGCCCAGCACGGCCAGGCTGCGCGCCACCAGCGGCAGCGGCAGCGAGCGGCTGAAGCGCGCCAGTGCGGCCATCCACGCGGCCTGGATGAGCTGCCACAGCAGGAGCGAGCCTTCGTGCCCGCCCCACACACCCACCACGCGATAGACCAGGGGCAGCTGGCGGTGGGTGTTTTCAGCCACATAAGCCACAGAAAAGTCGAGCTGCACGAAGCTGGCCGTGAGCAGGGCATAGGCCACGGCGATGAGCGCCAGGTGCACATAGGCGGCCGGCCGCGCCAGGGCCATCCACGGCGCATGGCCACGCGCGGCCCCCCACAGCGGCAGCACACCCAGCACGGCCGAGGTGGCCAAGGCGAGCAGCAGGGCGATCTGGCCCAGTTCGGGGAT
Organism: Caldimonas sp.; assembly: GCF_046289365.1. NCBI lineage: Bacteria > Pseudomonadati > Pseudomonadota > Betaproteobacteria > Burkholderiales > Sphaerotilaceae > Caldimonas > Caldimonas sp. The sequence goes on from NZ_JBKBVU010000166.1 coordinate 3,522, forward strand.
CATCGTGCGCCCTCTTCCACGGCAGGCCGCACCGCGCGCGACACGGCCTCGCCGGCTTCGGGCGGCATGTAGTTCTCGTCGTGCTTGGCCAGCACCTGCTGTGCGTGGAAGAGGCCCTGCGCATCGAGCCGGCCCTGGGCCACCACGCCCTGGCCTTCGCGGAAGAGGTCGGGCAGCAGGCCCTGGTAGATCACGTTCACGCGCTGCGCGGTGTCGGTGATGGCAAATCGCACCTGCAGGCCGTCGCGCTGCACGCTGCCTTCCTCCACCAGGCCGCCGAGGCGGAAGGCCTGGCCCACCGGCGCCTCGCCGGCCAGCACCTGGGTGGGCGTGCGGAAGAAGACGATCTCGCTGCGCAGGGCATGGAGCACCAGCGCTGAGGCCAGGCCCACGGTGAGCAGCACGGCCACGACCACGGCCAAGCGGCGTTGGCGAGGAGTCATGCGCCCTCCTCTTCGTCGGCCTGCAGCGCCTGCGCGCGGGAACGCTGCAGCGCACGCCACAGGCGCACGATCTCGATCAGCAGCATCAGGCCGGCCGTGCCGTAGGCGCCCCAGAGGAAGGGTGTGGGGTCGCTCATGCGGCCCTCTCCTTCAGATGCGCCTTCAGCCAGGCGGCGCCGGCCTCGCGCTGCATCAGCAAGGCGCGGGCGCGTGTGAGGCTGGCGGCGGCGGCATAGGCCCAGTAGGCCCCCACCATGATCAAGAGCGGCGTGAGCATGGCCGCGGCCATGCGCGGGCTGTCGCCCAGCGGCAGCGTGGCGCCCTGGTGCAGCGTCGACCACCAGCGCACCGAGAAGTAGAGGATCGGCACGTTGACCACGCCCACCACGGCCAGCAGCGCGCCGGCTGCATCACCGCGCTGCACATCGTCGATGGCCGAGGTGAGCGCGATGACCCCCAGGTAGAGCAGCAGCAACAGGAGCATGGAGGTGAGCCGTGCATCCCACACCCACCAGGTGCCCCAGGTGGGCTGGCCCCAGATTGCGCCGGTGACCAGGCACACAGCCGCCGCCCAGGCCCCGGTGGGCGCCACGGCACGCGCCAGCACACCGGCCGTACGCACCTGGGCCACCCAGCCCACTGCGGCCCAGAAGGCCATCACGAGGTAGAGCAGCATGGCCACCCAGGCCGAGGGCACGTGCAGGTAGACGATGCGATAGACCTCGCCCTGCTGCGCGTCGGTAGGCGCCAGGCCCAGGCCCCACACGAGGCCCACGCTGCCCAGCACGGCGGCCAGGGCCCATAGCGCTGGCAGCAGCCGGCCGGTGAAGGCGAACAAGCGCGGCGGCGCGGCCAGACCCGTCCAGCGTACCGGCACATCGCCGCCGGCCTCCAGCCCCAGGCGCAGGGCCGCGCTGGCCAGCGGCAGGGCCACGACGGCGCTCACCAGCATCCAGGCCGCCAGCAGCGCCAGGTGCGGCAGCGGCGAGAGGCCGCCCAGCACCGCCGATACGGCACCCGTGCCCAGCACCAGGGCTGGCACGGCCAGCGGCAGCACGATGAGCATCACCAGCAACCCCGCCTGGCGCAGGCCCACCGTGAGGGCAGCCGCCACCGTGCCCCACAGGCTGAAGATCACCGTGCCCAAGGCCAGGCCAGCGAAAAGCACCGCCAGCGCCACGCCTTGCAGGCCCAGGCCCGCGGCCAGCAGCGGGGACAGCCCCACGAGGGGCGCGCCGTGCAGCAGCCAGTGTCCCGCCGCGCGTGCGGCTGCGATGACCGCCGGACTGGGCGCGGCCAGCAGCAGTTGATCGAGCGTGCCATCGGCAGCATCGCCCGCAAAGAGCGTGCTCACCGACATCAGCGCCGAGAGCAAGGCACAGGCCCAAACCACGCCCGCGGCGATCTGGCGCAGCAGGGCCGTCTCGGGCCCCACGGCCAGCGGGAACAGGCTCACGGCCGCGACGGCAAAGCCCAGCGGCAGCAGCAGATCCACCCGCCGCCGCCAAGCCAGGCGCAGGTCGCGTTGAACCAGGCTCCAGAACAGCGAGCGCATCGGCCGACCCTAGTGAGCGTCGAGATCGAGCACGCGAGCGGGCAGCGACGGCGCCTGGTGGCTGGCCATCAGCACACTGCCACCCGCTTGCAGGTGTTCGGCGAGCAGGGCGTCGAGCACCTGCGCGCCGTCGGCATCGAGCCCCTCGTGCGGCTCATCCAGCAGCCACAGCGGCTGCGTGCGGCTGGCCGCCAGACGGGCCAGGGCCACGCGGCGGCGCTGGCCTTGCGAGAGTTGCCCGATGCGCTGGTGGCGGCGTGGGGCGAGGCCGAAGCGGTCGAGCGCGGCCTCGACGGTCGCGGCTTGCTGTGGCAGTGCATGCACGCCCAGCAGGAACTGCAGCGACTCGGCCACGGTGAGTTCGTCCTTCAGCGCGTGGGTGTGGCCCAGCAGCACCGGGGGGCCGCCGCTGCGCAGCACCTTGCCCTGTGCCGGGCGGCCCAGGCCCGCGGCCAGGCGCAAGAGGCTGGTCTTGCCGCTGCCGTTGCGCCCGCGCAGCCACACCAGATCGCCTGCGCTCACCGTCAGGTTCACGCCTCGAAACAGCAGCCGCGTGCCCCGTCGGCAAGCGAGGGCCTGCAGCCGAAGGAGAGGTGTGGCAGGGTCCATCACGAGGGGAGAAAATCGACCGGCCAAGTGACGACCATTTGCTCGACTTCTTTTGCACCGAAGTCGAACTGCCGCACGCGCGCGAGCAGGCGGTTCTCGAGGTCGGGCGCGTTGAGCTCGGTGGAGACGATGCGCACATCGGTCACCTCGCCCGAGGGCGCAATGGTCAGGCGCAGCACCACCTTGCCCTGCAGCGACGGGTCCTCACGCAGTGCGCGGTTGTAGATGGCGTAGATGGCGCCCTTGTGGCGCTCGAAGACGAGCTTGATCTCCTCGATGGAGCGCGAGGCCTTGCCCGAGCCGGCGCGCTGCAGCGTGCCGCCCGCGCCGCCCTGGCCCGAGCCCACGCCGGTGCCCGTGCCGTCGCCGCGCACGCCGCCGCCCCCCGGGCCCCCACCGCCCCCGCCACCGGCCACGCCCTCCACCAGCGTGGTGGCGCGGCCCGCCAGGCCGCCGCCGCCGGTGTGACGGCTGTAGGCCGCCGTGTTGATGCCCCCGCTGCCACGGGTGGCGTTGGAGGTGATCATCGATCGATCCGGCAGGCCGGGTTCGGTGCCGGCTCCCACGCCCACGCCTTTGCCGGTGCCCACGCCGGGGCCGGGCTGGATGTCTTTGCGCAACTGCACGGCCACCGGGGCGCCGCGCAGCTCGGCCAG